>NZ_JAAQOK010000100.1:0-2778 GCF_011683705.1 Enterobacter sp. 725m/11
TCCGTCGTCGGCAGCGTCAGATGTGTATAAGAGACAGATTCATAAGTATGTAGCTTAATGACGATTCTTCGTAAGAAATTACGTGGAAAACGCTTATTCTAGCTGTCTAAGTAACGTAATACAGCGAGGCCTTCACGTTATTTTGCATAAATAAAATTCAAGATATTTTTTAGGCCTATGCTTAAACGCACGCTCTTTACCGTAGTTATAAGCATCGTTAAAATATTTATACGCTTCATCAAATTGATTCAACTCGTAACAGACCATCCCGAGGTCGATTAAGGGCGCAGTGTCTATATCCGATCCACGAGTGCGTAACGTCACCTCTCCCCATTTCTTCGCCTCCGCATAATCCGTGAGGTCAAAATAAGCGCTGTACACACACGCAGCGATCCAGTTAGCAAGTTCCGATTCGAACTTTGGGTCAGGAAGAGCTTGCCAGGTTTTTCGGTACTGCTTTAAAGCTTCGGCGTATTTTTGGTTGTCGTGAAACTCTATTCCTTTTTCAACAAGAGATGTAACTCTTTTTTCATCGAATTTATAGCATACATTTTTCATATGTTTATTCATTATCATTCTAAAAGAGACCTCCTTGCCTATATAAAAGGGATATCAGCGATAAATGCCTTCATAAGCAATGAGGTCTCTAAAAGAGTGAGTTTTGATTGTTAACTAACCAAAAAAGAAATATTTAAAACCTTCTGCCTCAACATCCTCAAGCTTGCTTTTTAGCATTAAATCGATGTCTTCCAGAAAGTCCTTTCTGAAATTAAAATCATCATCTGTAGCATCACCATCATATTTACTTTGTTCTATCTCAATGGCAGAACAAAAAGCATCCAAAAAGTCAGCTAAGGAATTGGAAATAATGAAATTCCTTTTTTGGATACTACCATAAACTGGAGAGGTCATATTTTTGGTTTCACAAAAAAGAACATCTCCATTTCTTTCAGCAAAGATTACATAATCATCGTGCCAAGCCGTATCATTTTGAATTCGCCAGCCTGATAACATTTCATTTAGCTCTTGGGGCTCAACAATCTGTATAAAGAAGGCACCATCAAATGTTGGGTGGTCATTTAAAATCAAATGGCTATAAAAAAAACGAATTTCACCATTTAAATTTACAGGAAAATAAGTTTCATTCTCATCGTCTGTATAGACTATCTCTCCCATATTTAAATCATTCATTTTGAATTTGTTAACAAAGTCTTGGATAGTATTTTTTATATGCATTATTCCTCTTTAAGAGTTAACATTATTGGCTACTCTTAAAATTACTGTGATCCATAGTCGAATAATGTACCCATAATCCAAAGAGCTTCTTCGCGCCATTAGAAAACAAAAACAAAGAATCAATAATGGCACGACACCATTCAATATTAAGGTAGTTTATTGCCCTTTCTTTTACGACTGGAGTCTATTTCGTAGAAATAATCTTCACAGAAAACGTCTAAAGCATTTTCCAGTGGAACAAGTTTCACCCCCCGGAAGCCTTTACTTTCTATAACTTCCTTCACATCTTGTTTAACAATGATAAAAGCACCTAACAATGTGTCGTTCAACGAAAGTATATCATATTCCAGCGCATCATTCTTGAATTCAATTTTAAAAGGTATGATATCTCCGAACTTATCCTCTTCAAAAATAGATTTAACCTCATCTATAACATCGCCGCCTGGAAAATATATATATTTAAAATCATCCCGAAGAACTTGACCATTCCCAATCGAAACTGGTGTTATATCTCGGCCAAAAAAACATTGTGCTTATAATCACCAAAAATTGAAAATAAAGACTTATCCAGCAAGTGTCCAAAGTCTTTTTTATAATAGTCAAATTTCAAAGCCCCAACATTTTTATTGCACAACAAATAAATACGGTTTGGACATGCATCGTCTGCTATTCGATACGGGAAGGGAAATGCAGAGCCTTCTATTTCCCAGTTTCCATTGATCTGTAATCTTTCATCAACCATGCCCTGTAAATTTCTTGGCATGAGTGATGATTCGAAGTCATTCATGATCAAATAATAGGACATTAACTCATTCTCCTGCATTTTGTTGTGGGAGCATGCCCCATCCAAATTATATTCTTCATATCAATCTGGATCCGCCTTATAGCTATCCTCGCCCCTTTAGCATCCAATCTTCCAGAATTATATCGTTGCTCAACACGAGCAATGCGCTGACGGACAATGTCACTATAGTTATGATGATTACTGCTATGGAAAACATCCATACCTTTCCCTGCATCTTGTTTCATCGCTGATGCGCTACCAGGAACATGAATACCATTAAACGCAGAGCTCATGTCTTTTCCGATGCCAACATTATTGAAGAATGATTGGTCCTCTTTCCACACCTCAACGGGTAAAACATGGTGAGCAGTATTCGCTCCGACGTGCCGTTCGGCTGGCAGTGGAACCAGAAAATCTCCGGGGCATCAACGCCGTCAATACGCGCCAGCGGATCGTAGCTGTCCTGATCGCTGTAGACGTAGGTCAACGGCACATCTCCGTGCACTTCCTGCAGCAGGCGGAACCCTTCCCAGACAAACCGGCTTGCCGGTTGGCTGACCGCCCAGCATCTGCTGGTGCGTTTTGCTGATGCGCCGACCGAGCGGATCGTAGCGGAAGCTGACCTGCGTCTGCGGCTTGTTGCGATCCTGCAGCTGGCTGATGACTTCCGTCAGGCGATGTTCGCCGTCGTAGCGGTAGTGCCAGCGGGTCTGGCCGTTATCCTTCTCCACGGTACGGCCGTGTATGTCATACTGCCA
>NZ_JAAQOK010000101.1:0-2649 GCF_011683705.1 Enterobacter sp. 725m/11
TCCGTCGTCGGCAGCGTCAGATGTGTATAAGAGACAGAATATTTAATTTTCTGCTGTATTTGATTCGTGCTTCACGCCATTAAGCATTTTCTGGCAGTTATTGCGGCGTACCGCTGCCGCTGCGCGCGTTTTGTCGTCTGTTCAGGGAAATACATCACCTCAAGTCAGCCGTCGCTGCGCGACTCCAGAGGCCCTTTTTTCGAGAGCCTCCGCAACTTCATCGGTAATTTTCAGAAATTCATTGAATGAAACACTTTCAGCTATCGTGGTATGTACTTAATGCTTAAGCAGAATGCTCGACGTAATCAATGAGGTTAAGCAAGAAAGTGCTAAAGCATCAAAACGTTAGCATCATATTATAACAAGCGTTCTTCTGATTATCACAGGCTGAGCAGGATACGGAGCAATCAGCTCCCCGCCCTTTCGTACTCCTGCTCACTTCCCCACCTCACAAACTGCAAATCTAAAGAAATCCCCCATCGCGCCGATCATCATCCGTGTGTATTATTTCCTGTAGCTTTTACAACAACTACCCTTAACTCAAATACTTAAGCGCCAAAGCGAAAGGCATCATGAGCACACCGATCAAACGGCTAGAAATCATTAAAAATGCCATTGAACTGGAAGATGACGACATCATCCAGAGCCAGCTGACACGCCTGAAAAATGAAGCGTTTGACGATGAGCTACAGGCAATCGTCGTGGCGCTTGAGGAAAAGAACTACACCGCGGCCATGGCGGCCATAACCGCCTGGCTGCAGGGCCAACGCGCCGTGACCCAGTGGCGTGACCCACAGGTAGCCGCCAGCAAGCTGGAGCTGAAGGCGCTGGAAGAGCGTCTGCGCGATCTGATTGACCGCCGCAACGCGCGCGTGCAGCAGCTTGATGAGTTCAACGATCTCTATTTCTCCCGACTCGGACCGCTGATGCAGCAGATCCTCGCCCTGCGTAAAACGCTGGCGGAGCTGAACCTGCGTCGTCAGCAGGCGGAGGCACGTCGTCGCGAGGAGGATTACCGCCGCTGTCAGCGCTATATGGCGCAGGCGGTGGAGGTGCTGGCGACGCTTACCCAGCGCTGGCGCGATCTCCCGGCTGACTCCGTCCAGGCCGCTCAGGCGCGTAAGCATCTGGAGCAGCAAAGCAATCTGATTGCCAACCTGCTGGCCGAAGCGCTCGAACTGGAAAGCGGCTTAACGCGCGAAGAAGAGCCCGCGCGTCAGGCGCGCGACGAGGCCAACGAAGAGTACGAGAAGTATCGCGAACAGCATCACGATGCCGAAGTGCGGCTGCGCAAGGGCAAGCATCTCTCGGAAGAAGATCAGAACGAACTCAAGCGCCTCTGGCGGCAGGCGAGCAAGCTCTGCCATCCGGATTTAGTCGCAGACGATCTGAAAGAGGAAGCCAACGCGATGATGGTGCAGCTCAACCAGGCCAAACAGCGCGGCGACGTCAAAACCATTCGCTCGCTGGTGGCCCGCCTGCAGCAGGGGTTCGAGCCATTGATGGCGAGCGACAGGCTGAACGATCTGGAGCGTATCCGCAAAAAAATGGCGCAGGTCCGCGAGCAAATCGACACCTTAGTGAACGAGCTGGCGGAGCTGGAAAAAGAGGAGTCCTGGCTGCTGGTCTCGTCGCTGAGCAATATGGAAGCGTACTTTGCTCAGCAAGAGAAAGCGCTAAAAGAGGTATGCGCCTCGCTCGAACACCAGGTTAACGAAGCGCAAATGGATTCGGCAGCCTGATTATTTAGCGTGCCAGTATGCGCTGGCACGCACCAGATGCTGGTCAATTGCGTTGGTTTCAAACTGGCGGCTCAGGCTTTTTACCACCTTCCCTTCTCCGGTCAGCCAGATAAAGTAATCCTCCTCCGGCACGGCCAGCGCCGCCAGACGGTCAGCCACCGCCTGCTCGCTGTGGCCCACCACCCAGGTGATGTTGAAATCACTCAGGTGCGCCAGATAGTCCTTATAAGATTCATCACCTACGGTCACCACCGCGTGAATCTCCGGACAAACCGGCAGTTTAGCAATGCTCTCTAAACGTCGACGCAGCGCCGGCATGCCGGACTCGTCGCACACGTACAGCTGCCAGGCGTAATCCTCCGGCACTACCAGCGAACCGCGCGGGCCGCCGATCGTCAACCTGTCGCCCACCTTCGCCTCGACTGCCCAGCCGCTGGCAATCCCGCCGTCATGAATGAAGAAATCGAGCGCCAGCTCATGATTTGCCTCATCGTACAGCGGCGTATAGTCGCGCGCCTGTGGACGTACGCCGTCGCCCCAGTCGATGCCTTCATCGGTGACCTTCGGCGGGACAAACGTGGTGCCAGGTGCAGGGAAAAAGACTTTGGTGTGGTCGTCGAAGCCGCGGGAGCTAAAGCCCTCCAGCGCCTCGCCGCCTAAAACAATGCGCTGAAAGCCTGCGCTAATGCGCTCAACGCGGCGCGCCGTCAGCTCGCGAAAGCGCAGGTCATTACGCACGCGCTGTGGGTAACGGGTAGATGCCATTTTTAGCCTCTTCTCTGGTGAATACGATATATCGGAATTGATTTTTAAATGATAATGATTACTAATCAGTAAAAAAGCAAGATTTTTTAGATTGCATCTGAATATCTGTCTCTTATACACATCTGACGCTGCCGACGACGGA
>NZ_JAAQOK010000102.1:0-2153 GCF_011683705.1 Enterobacter sp. 725m/11
AATTAACGTGTTTACCAATCACAGCTACTTAAGCCCGTATTTTTAAACGTTTTTGATTCCGTCTTTCCTCTGATACCGTCCTTATTAACTGGCGTCACATAAAGCGTGACTTCCCCCCAATAGCCTAAAGTAACGCTTTTTATGTTGGAAACGACGGTGCTTCCCCACTTCCACTGAAATATCGTGTTGCCTTCAGATGCACCGCCATTAGCGTTGTAGGTGTAGGTTGCCGTTATTCTGTTACAGGCTCCGGTACTGCCGCTGTAACCCAGGTTTGTAACGAAAGGCGCAGGCTTAGATCTTATGGTAACAGCTCCACTAAAGGCCTGAGTGCCAGATAACGGCTGCCCTGAACTTTTAGGCGTCACGGCCACCCGCACGTCATAGCCCGCATAGCTGTCCGGCAGCGTGAACGTTTTTGCCGTGCCGCCTGCGACATTCCTCCACGTCTGGCCATCCTTCCACTGCCACTGGAAGCTGGAGACGTCCATACCGGCCCCGTTTGCAGTGAAGGTATATTCCGCCCTCAGGGTCTGCCCCACCTCCGGCGTGCCGGAGATCCTTAGCCCCGTCACAGACGGCATACCATACACCGCTACCGCCGGGCTGTTCTGTACCGCACCGGTCAGCGACGGCTGGCTGCTGCCCTTCGGCGTTACCATTACCCGCACGTTGTAACCCGCATAGCTGTCCGGCAGCGTAAACGTGCTTGCCATGCCGCCTGCGGCATTCTTCCATGCTGCACCATCCTGCCACTGCCACTGGAAGCTTGAGATGTCCGTACCGGCCCCGTTTGCCGTGAAGGTGTATTCCGCCCTCAGGGTCTGCCCCACCTTCGGCGTGCCGGAGATCCTCAGGCCCGTTACCGACGGCGCGTCATAGGCTGCCATCGTCGGACTATCCTGTACCGCCCCGGTCAGCGACGGCTGGCTGCTGCCTTTCGGCGTTACCACCACCCGCACGCTGTAGCCCGCATAGCTGTCTGGAAGCGTAAACGTTCTTGCCGTGCCGCCTGCAGCATTCTTCCATGTTGCACCATCCTGCCATTGCCACTGGAAGCTGGAGGCGTCCGTCCCGGCCCCGTTTGCCGTGAAGGTGTATTCCGCCCTCAGGGTCTGCCCCACCTTCGGCGTGCCGGAGATATGCAGATTGGTTATTGACGGCGCACCATAGGCATCCACCGCCGGGCTGTGCTGTGTATCGCCCTGCAGCTGAGGCTGGCTGCTGCCCTCCGGAATTACCGTCACTTTAATGCTGTAACCCGCATCCTCGGCCCGGAGGGTGTATTCCCGACCCGTGGCCCCCTCAATCGGCATCCAGCTGGTTTTCTCATACCTCCCCCAGATAAAGGTGGATTTATCCGTACCGCTTCCGTTTGCCGTGAAGGTGTATTCTGCCCTCAGCGTCTGCCCTACCTTCGGCGTGCCGGAGATGTGCAGATTGGTTACCGACGGCGCCCCATAAGCGTCTACCGACGGGCTGCTCTGCACCGCTCCGGCCAGTGCTGGCTGGCTGCTGCCCGTCGGCGTCACCACCGCCTTAATGCTGTAACCCGCATCTCCGGCCTGGAGGGTATATTCCCGGCCGGTGGCTCCTTCGATCGGCATCCAGCTGGTTCTCTCATACCTCGCCCAGATATAGGTTGAAGCATCCGCACCGGTTCCGTTCGCCTTGAAGGTGTATTCCGCCCTCAGGGTCTGCCCTACCTTCGGCGTGCCGGAAATCTTCAGGCCCGACACCGCCGGCGCGCCATATACCTCGACCGCTGAACTTTCCTGCGCCACTCCGGCCAGAGCCGGGTGACTGCTGCCCTTCGGCGTCACCACCACCCGCACGCTGTTGCCCGCATAGCTGTCCGGCAACGTGAACGTGCGTGCCGTATTGCCAGCGGCGGCCGCATTCTTCCAGGTCTCACCGTCCTTCCACTGCCACTGGTAGGTGGACGCATCCGCACCGCTCCCGTTTGCCGTTAAGGTGTATTCCGCATTCAGGGTCTGCCCCACCCTCGGCGTGCCGGAGATGTGAAGATTGGTTACCGACGGCGCCCCATAAGCGTCTACCGACGGGCTGCTCTGTACCGCTCCGGCCAGTGCTGGCTGGCTGCTGCCCGTCGGCGTCACCACCGCCTTAATGCTGTAACCCGCATCTCCGGC
>NZ_JAAQOK010000103.1:0-2073 GCF_011683705.1 Enterobacter sp. 725m/11
TCCGTCGTCGGCAGCGTCAGATGTGTATAAGAGACAGATTATACATTGCGTTGAATGAGAAGTTTTCAAGGAAAAATTCATTCCCTGACTTGCCTAATTCAACACGTAAAGCACTATCATTAATTAAGTCAGCGAGTCTGTTTTTGATAGCATCAATATCTGCACGAGGAACGAGATATCCCGTTTTGCCATCAATGACAGATTCAGAAACGCCACCAACGTCTGATGCTAAAACAGGCAAGCCTGCACGCATAGCCTCGAGAATACTGATAGGGAAACCTTCCCAGTTAGAAATTAACAGGAAAATATCACTGTCTGCCAGCAAGGCATCAACGTCTAAACGTTCGCCTGTAAACAGTACATTTTCGCTAATTCCAAGATCCTGTGAAAGCTGTTTCATCTCATCTAACCTGGGGCCTTTTCCTACCAGCGTCAACGCCCAGTTTCTTGTTTCTAATCGACTCAACGCTTTCAATAGGCTTTCATGATCTTTTTGTTCTGAAAAACGAGCTACCGAAATCAACTTCACTACGTCATGAGTATGGTAAACATGAGGAGCAGCACTTTTTAACGGCACGCCATTATGGATCACCGTTTGCTGACTGGCAGACGCAACGTTATGTTCGATTGCAAGTTGTTTATCTTGAGCAGAGACTGTGATTATTTCATCAGTAATTTTACTGAATAATCGTTCAATAACAATGTACAAGCGACGTTTCTTATCATGAACACCATTTGCGAATGACCAACCGTGTACGGTGAAAACAACAGGAATTTTCAGGAAAAGAGCTGCCAACCTCCCTACAATTCCAGCTTTAGAAGAATGAAGTGCAATAACATCCGGAGAAAATTCTTTTATAATCTTGCGTATAATTAAAGCGCATTTAATATCTTTATAAGGCGATATTTCCCTTACCAGCTCAGGGATAATGTGAACTTTCACATTTATTGCGCGAACATCATCAACCAGAGCGCCTTGCTCTCCAACGATTAACTCAACTTGATGACCATCCTTTACTAAACCAGATGTCATATCACGCAAATGAGTCTGAGCCCCACCGATTTCATTCGCGCGTGTAATTATATAAAGAATTTTCATAGTTTTTGAAACAGTCCGATAAGTATATCGTTACTAACGCTCATTAACTTGCAACGAGACAGCTACACCTGGTATTAATGTCTTTTGAATGGTCCAAATCTTCCAGAAAGACCATCAGAAATACCGTAAAAGATCATCATCAATGTTTTCTTTTTTTCTTTATTAAGAATTAAAGATATTGCAGCACGAGCAAAATTAAGGAAAACCTCACGAACTTTATAACCCACTGGAATATATGACTTTCTGATCATAAAGAAGCTATTTCTGACCAAAAAGTAACGTCGCATCGGGCTATGAACAGATATTTTACGTCCTAACAGATTCAGCCTTGAATCACCAATCGTGTGAGCCATTGACGCCTGATTAGTCATTGCAACGCGATACCCTAATTTTTTAGCACGCAGGGCCCACTCCACATCAATATAATCCACGAACAATGCTTCTTCCATTTTACCAACTTTCTCGTAAACTTCAGAAGAAAAGAAAGAGCCAGATGCAATAACGTAGGTGACATCTGTTATTTCTTCTATTGGCGTTCGTTTAATAAATGGACCGATGTAATTAGTGCCCCAATAAAATTCGTTTGTGTGCGGATCATAAAAAGAAGGACCCAGGATACCAACGTTATTCTGGGTGTACATCTTGCTCATGGCACTGATGAAATTAGCACCTAATACACTGTCTTGATCAAGAAGTAATAAATATTCGGCACCGCGAGATATAGCATTTTCGATACCAATGTTTTGCGCATGCGAAAGACCCATATTCTCGGGCAAACTGATCATGACGAAATTAAATTTTTCTGCTAAATCTTTTATCTCTTCGTAATTTCGAGAGCCGTTATCTATTATAACAGCACTGTCTATTTGGCCTTGCAAAGAAAGAAATTGCTTTTCTAAGCAAAGTATATCAGGGTTAAATGTTACAGTTACAGAACCTGTCTCTTATACACATCTGACGCTGCCGACGACGGA
>NZ_JAAQOK010000104.1:0-1937 GCF_011683705.1 Enterobacter sp. 725m/11
AGATGTGTATAAGAGACAGGCGCCAAACCAGCCCACCGCCGCAACCACACCGCCCAACCCGGCATCGTGAAGTAAAAAGAGAGAGAAAATCCCGGCCCCCGGGGTAGACAACCCGATCCCCATCGCACCGACAGCCGCGCCTGTTACCATGGAGCCGAGCACAAATGAGCCAATGACACGAAGCGGATCTTCAATCGCCATCGGGATCGCCCCTTCGGTAATGCCCGCCAGGCCGAGCAGCCACGTTGATTTACCGGTTTCAATTTCAAACGGTTTAAACAGCTTCGGCGCCAGCATCGTCGACGCCGTGACGGTGAAGGCTGAGACCATTTTGACGGAGGCAAAGATTGCGTAAGGACCATAAACGCCGTTCGCCATCGCCCCCAGGCAAAACGCGTAAGAGGCTTTGTTGACCGGGCCACCCAAATCGAATGAGCACATAAAACCGAGGATTGCCCCCAGAAGCAGCGCATTCGCGCCGGAGAGACCGTTAAGCCAGACGGTGAGCGTGTTATTGAGCCAGGCCACCGGTTCGCCAATCACAAACAGCATCAAGCTGCCCGCGCCCAGCACGCCAATCACCGGATAGAGATAAAAGGTCAGAAAGCCGTTATAGCGGCTACTCAGGCGGATGTGGTTTTTCACCCAGCGCATCAGATAGCCCGCGATCAGCCCACCGACGATAGCGCCCAGAAAACCGGAGCCGATCATATTGGCAGCAAGACCGGCCGCAAAGCCCGGCGTCAGCGCAGGTTTATCCGCCAGCGAATACGCGGTATAGGCCGCCAGAACAGGTACCATCAGAATGCCGAGCATGCCGCCGCCAAGCTTGCGGTACATCCACAGCCACGAGTTTTCCTGGTCAAACAGGTGCTGCAGGCCCAGGATTTGCGCCAGCAGTACCGACACGGCCAGCACCGTACCGCCAGCGACGATCAGCGGCACCGCAAAAGAGATACCGCTGAGAAGTGCCTGCTTGAGTTCAGTTTTAACGCTCTTTTTCGTTTCGGTATCGACATGCACAGGACGCGCATCGGATGCAGGCTGCAGCGCCAGCGCGCGCTCAATAAGCGCTTCAGCATGGCGCAGAGGCTCCGCGACGGGCACGGAGATGGCGGGGATCCCCTGAAAACGCTCGCTCTCTTTGATCGCCACTTCTGCGGCAAAAATGCACGCTTTGGCCTCACGAAGCTGCTGCGCGGTAATACGCCCCTCAATGCCGTTCGCGCCCTGCTTTTCGACCACCACGTTGACGCCAAGCTTGCGTCCCGCTTTTTCCAGGTACTCTGCGGCCATATAGGTATGCGCGATCCCGGCCGGACAGGCGGTCACGCAGACGATTGTCGGGGCATTCAGCGCGACGGCTGCCTCTTCCGTGTCAGGGGCAGCTTCAAGCGCAGCAAGCACGTCTTCCGCCGTGGTAGCAGCCATCACGCGCGCCCTGAGATCGTCATCCGCCAGGCGAGACGTCAGCTCCGTCAGCACCTGAATATGGGTCGAACCCGCTTCTGCTGGCGGAATGGCGAGCAGAAAAACCAGCTCAACCTCTTCCGGCCCGTCCACGCCTTCCCATGCAAGCGGTTCTCGCAGAGTTGCCACGGCAAAAGCCGCCTCCTTCACGACGGCTGATTTACCGTGAGGAACGGCCAGTCCTTCACCCAGCGCGGTCGGCCCAAGCGATTCCCGATGAAACACCTCCTCCAGAAACGCATCGGCATCAGCGATTTTGCCCAGCGCCACCAGCCGCGCCGTAAGCTGACGGATTGCCTCATCCCGGCGGGTAAACTGCGCCTGAACGCAAACAGCACGCGGATCGGTCAGAGTCGTCAGGTTCATAAAGATCCTCACCTATACAGAGTTATTGTCTGGGGAGGATTCTGGCAGACCTGATAATACATTTATGTGATCACTTTCACTACTGTCTCTTATACACATCT
>NZ_JAAQOK010000105.1:0-1806 GCF_011683705.1 Enterobacter sp. 725m/11
ACTCTCTCCGTCGTCGGCAGCGTCAGATGTGTATAAGAGACAGATAAAGCACATATGAAAAAAACTCAGGCTGAGCTTCGTCTTTAAGCACATCAAAATTAAAACGATTAGTGCCTATTCCAATCCCAGATTTTTTCACACGGAATATCAAATCTATTTTTGTACCATTTTTTCGAAGGAGAGTTTTTTGGAGGGAAAATTTATGTGAATTAAATTCAACATCAATCGTACTTAAATTATATGCAGGCTGCTCTGCCATCTTTGTATAAATAGAGACTTTATCACAAAACGTAAACGCCGTCTGAAGGCCAATACCAAAGAATCCTGTTGGTTTAGCCCACCCTGGCATTTCACTTCTTATTTTTTTACGGAATAAAGTTGTTTCAGAACCCACTTTAAATATCTTCTCTATATCATCTAATGACATACCAACTCCATCATCAGATATTACAAGTTTGAATGTCTCATCAACATCATTCTCACTTAATTTCTCAAGTTTCACTCGGATTAATGTATCACTCAATTTTTCATTAAAATAATTTCTAATCTCAAATTCCGTGAGATTTTTAACATCTAACTCGTCAACAATATCCAACCAAACTTTGTAATAAGTAGCATCAATTGCATTTTGTATGACTTCTCTAACAAAAGGATAGCTTTCACTATAAACAAGAACACTTGTTATATAATGATAAATTCTTTTATGATCAAGAGTAATTTCAGGAGCCCTACCATTTATTGCTAAAAACCCTTTAATATCGCAGTTCAATTTTTCAATAGTTGGCAGCGGTCTGAAACAAGAATCTGGAACAAGCTTATTCCATATCCTTTTTTGATAATCAAATTCATTCTGTATGTAATTAAACCATTCTTGCTGCGCATGATATGATTCATAGTCTTCACACTCTGCTTCAATTTCTATCATCTCAGAATCAATGTATAGATGTTTAATTGACGCGTGCTTTCTTTGATGTGCTATGGAAGATAAAGGAACGCATCCTATATTAGCCAGAAGAGAAGGGCAAAAACGTCCATCATCTATGTCTAATAGATCTCCTATTCTAAGCAGGGCTGCTATATACCTTGGATGAGCATAATCATTCGCATCAACACCATCGTTATATTTAGCTATGTTCAACAATGATTCTCTAGCCATACCATGGCATGCTACTATTTGAGCAACAAAATTAAATAAACGTTTGGGGATTAATGATGTTCTTGGTGAATGCAGTGCTATTCTATCTGGCTCATTAACATTCATTCCAGATCTAACTGCATGAATTTTTCTAAAATAATCAGCAATTAGAAATGTTAACGAATTAGATATATCCAATGCTCTTTTTATATCATTTTCTTTTTTATCATTAAGTACATTACTTGCATGAAGAGCTAACTCATGATCACTTTGTGCGATTTCTTTTAACTGCCTTATGAAATCAGGGTCATTAAGTAATCGTTGTTTTTCCTCATTGGTAATTATCATTCCAGCATCATGCCAGTAACATGACTCCAACAGCATCCAGCAGTCTGTTGCAGAAAGATACTGTATATTTGGAGCTATCACCTTCTCTATTTGGGTAATGATAGTAGAAGAATGAGATGAATCATGAAGGCTGTAATGAGGGTAATCTCGCGAAATGGTGTTTAATGCTCTCGATAATAATTTCTTGTCAAATTCCCATTGAGCCCATAATAATGAACAATTAGTATTCTCATCCGAAAGTTTTCTAAGTCTTTCTTCTATTTTCATTGTCATCTCTCATTACAATCTGTCTCTTATACACATCTGACGCTGCCGACGACGGA
>NZ_JAAQOK010000106.1:0-1705 GCF_011683705.1 Enterobacter sp. 725m/11
AGATGTGTATAAGAGACAGATATTAATATTATATTGCTATGATAGAAAAATGACTTTGAAGAAGGTTATTTTTGCTCTGGGTGTATTTTTGATTTTGTTATTAGCCATATTCACTTTTAGAGGTGATAGCGACTTAAGTCAAAGTCTTATTAATACTCGCAATTATGCGATTGCAGGTTACTCACTTTTTACTCATGCAATTGATAGCGGTGATACTGATATCTTGTATGAGCTTTCTAGTCCATTTTCATTCTTAGGTATACTAGGCGCTAAGTTTTACGACCAAAGCGCTTTCTTCACAAAAGTACAAGATTTCGTTCTGCTAGGCAGTGCTGGTTATTTTAATGCCTTTTATACATCCTTGTTATTACCCTTCCTGTATTTCGGTAGTATAGGGTTAGCTGTACTCAGTATGTTGTTTGGATATATTGTATCGAGAAATCACAATTGCTTTATCAATAAGAACTCATTCCTTAACTTCAACTCCCTGTTTGCTTTGATTGTTATTTTCTTTTCTCATCAGTTTTTGCCGGTGCAGTTATCCTTCTTTTGGGATTATTTCCTGATTTCGTTATCAGTTCATTTGTTTGTAGTTTGTTATAGAAATATAAGGAGCAATTTTTGAAAACGTTAGCATTTTATCTTCCGCAATTTCATGAGATTGAAGAAAATAATAAATGGTGGGGAGAGGGTTTTACCGAATGGGTCAATGTTAAAAAGGCTACGCCTCTTTTTAAAAATCATAACCAGCCCAGAGAACCTCTGAACGATTATTATTATAATTTGCTCGATGTAGAAACATTAAAATGGCAATCGGAACTTGCAAAAAAGCATAATATTGATGGTTTTTGTTTTTATCATTACTGGTTTAATGGTAAGCGTTTACTGGACAAACCAGCTGAACTTTTACTGGAGAACAAAGATATACATCTCCCGTTCCTTTTTTCATGGGCTAACGAGCCATGGACGCGTAGTTGGGATGGTAGTCATCGAGATGTTATCATGCCCCAAAGTTATGGTGACGAATCAGACTGGCTAAATCACTTTAACTATCTCAAGCCATTTTTCGAAGACGAAAGATACATTAAACATAATGGTAAGCCTGTATTTCTGTTATATCGTTCTGCTAGCTTTGAAAAGTGTAATGAATGGATTCAGTATTGGCGGAAACTGGCAAAAGAAACGTCTTTCGGTGATATACATTTTGTGTCAACACTTACCTCATTCGCTCAAGATCATCGTAAGCTAGATTTTGATGCCGAGTTAAATTTTGAACCAATGTGTACTTTTGAACACAATATGGGGAAACTTAAACCGATATTGCGAAAAGTGATCGGAAGAATAAAACGTATTTCTAATGAAAAATTAAAAACAAATTACGTTGAGCAGATATTATCTTATCAATCAATTTGGGATAAAATCCTTGAAAAGGATTTTAGTGAAACACATTATTCAGGTGCATTCGTTGATTGGGATAATACGCCAAGGAAAAAAACTAAATCACTCGTGATGAAAGGAAGTAATCCTCAGGTATTTAAGAATAATTTCGATAAACTTTATAAAAAATCTATTTCTGCTAATGTTCCATTCTTATTCATAAATGCATGGAATGAATGGGCTGAGGGTACGTATCTTGAGCCGGATAAAAAAAATGGATATGGTTATTTGCTGTCTCTTATACACATCTGACGCTGCCGACGACGGA
>NZ_JAAQOK010000107.1:0-1631 GCF_011683705.1 Enterobacter sp. 725m/11
TCCGTCGTCGGCAGCGTCAGATGTGTATAAGAGACAGCTACTATTCTACATGTTGCAACGCCATCATTAGCTTTAGATCTTAAAGCTTCTTCCAAGGAAGTTTTATGGATTATAGATATCTATTCGTTGGTTATGGCATGTCTTTTGCTGCCTATGGGGGTACTAGCAGATAAAATTGGTTTCAAAAAGATATCTCTGATTGGCGTGTTATTATTTTGTGTTGCATCATGTTTAGCATATATATCTTCTAATACCATCATGTTAATTTGCGCAAGAACTTTATTGGCCATTGGGGCTGCAATGATCATTCCAGCAACCCTCTTGGCATTAAGACTATCTTTCGTTAAGCCAAAAGAGCGTGCTGTTGCACTCGGCGTATGGTCCGCTATAGGCACTGGTGGAGCTGCATTCGGTCCATTTGTAGGTGGGCTTTTAATAGAAAATTATTCGTGGAACTCAGTCTTTTTTATCAATATTCCTATTTGCTTCATTGTTTTTTTTATGTTAGTGAGTCTTAGAGAATATAAAGTATTAAACACTTCTAAAATTATTAATTTACTAGATCCTTTGCTTTTGATGTTTTCTATATTAATGATTGTGTTAGGTGTTAAAAACTTAGGGGCTTCTGAAGAGTTTATTAAATATTTATCATTCATTATTTTGGGACTAGTTTTGCTATTGATATTTTGGAAAAGGCAGATAAAGCATGTTCATCCAATGATTGATATTGAGCTCTTCAAACATAAGCCTATATTAGCGGGGCTAATACTTGCGTTTATCGCTATGGCCACGCTGGTTGGATTCGAATTTTTTGTTTCTCAGGAATTACAATTAGCATTTGGGTTATCACCTTTTCAAGCTGGATTATTTCTATTTCCATTTATTATAGCGAGCTCTATATCTGGTCCTTTCGTTGGTTTCACACTTACATGGTTAGGAGTTAAAAAAATTGGATTTTATGGTGTTTTATTAAGCTCGTTATGTTTCTTTTTCATGGCGTTTATGGACTTTAGTTCTAATGGATGGGAGGTTTGGCTTACAATGATTATATTGGGGTTTTGCATAGAAGCAGCTCTAATCTCCTCTACATATGTAATTATGAATGCCGCAAAAAAAGAGAAAGCGGGGGAAGCTGGAGCAATTGAGGGAATGGCGTATGAACTTGGAGCAGGAACTGGTATCATATTATTCGGAATGATTATGTCGGCTTCATTCACAGCCAATCTGTCTGTTGATTTTCTTGCTGATATCAAACAAGCTCCTCCATTATCATTAAGTGAGGCGATCAGTATTGCAGATCTATTACCTAACTGGCAAGGACAAGAATTGATTCATGCTTCAAAAATTGCCTTTCTAAATTCTCACGGTAATGTAATGCTTGTTGCAGCGATTTTGTTAATTTTATTATCATTTATTATTTCACATTTACTTAAAGAGTATTCGGACACTCATGAATAGTTTTTTATGTACTACTTTAATCATTATGTGCGTACATTAGCTAAGAGATTGAAATGTTTTATTGAGAACTTCCAATGCATAGAGGTACATCTAATATCAAAGCCAATTTAGTTAGACATTCATCTCGACTTAGTTCCTGTCTCTTATACACATCTGACGCTGCCGACGACGGA
>NZ_JAAQOK010000108.1:0-1145 GCF_011683705.1 Enterobacter sp. 725m/11
TTGATGTAGGTTCATGAAGATATTCAATGCTAGCTTGTTGGTTTAAAGTTTTTATTTTTAGGATTAAAGATGAAATACTATCTTTTTTTCCCCCTTTATAATCGTCGATAAGTTGAATTGCATATATAAACTGCGCCCAGTTACAATACGCTGTATCTTTGTCTGATAACTCTTTGAGTGGATAGGCATAATGTTTTGTTATGAATAATTTATATATTTGTAATTTTGGCACATGCTTGGTGATTTGTAACGATTTCCTTAGTTCTATTTCGGATATACTATTTACCCAATTGTTAATTGAAGCAAGCCAGTCCGATGCTTGTTTTTTTAATCTGGTGGTTCTAACATATTTCGCGTGTAGATCAGCACCATAAAGTTCTTGATGTTTTAGTTGACAAAGAAAAACTATTCCTGTGTTTTTTTCGACAACAACTAAGTCTATATCAGTTAATGTTTTACCATTCTCTTTTATCTTTATATTTTCCTGGTATTGTAAGTTACTGAAATTTTCGTTCAAAGTACCCTTTATTGCTCTTTGTAATACTTGTTCTCGTGATTGTTGCTGCTTATCATAATCCTTACTAAAATTAAATCTTAAGGAGTCATGAAGGTATTGTAACGGTGAGCTATATCTTGCTGCTATACAGAAGAAAAAACTTTCATCAGAGCTTTGAATCAGCATCGGTAGTTCCGCTCCAGGGTTGTCTAATAATTTGATGTTTCTTCTGCTATAAGAAATAACTTCAAAAATTTTACGTGCATCGTCTAATTCAAGCTGAGTGTATCCTTTTAGTGACGAACCAAAGTAATTAATTGCATCACACATGCTTTCTATAAATTCATCTGTATTTGCTGAAACTGTTAGAATATTCTCTAGCTTTATTTTGGTATGTTTTATTGTAAGTTTTTCAGAAAATCTTAAATGTTTTTCAATTACCGACATTATAAATCCGATAGCTAACTTATATTTTTGAAACTCTATCCCTCCAAATTTTACGGAGTAATGAAAAGTGTCAAATCCATCTTGATTGAAAAGCTCTGAATAGGTGAGTCCCAAAAAGAAATCATCTAGAATAGGTGCGGATTCGTACCCTATAAAATGCGTTTCATATGGATATACTAAATCCTGTCTCTTATACACATCT
>NZ_JAAQOK010000109.1:0-1138 GCF_011683705.1 Enterobacter sp. 725m/11
GTTAAGGCGTGATCTAACTTTAGTGCCAATACTTTATTCGCATCCATTGATGTTATTAATGAGTCGCTATAATACATATTGCACCTTTTAACAGTAAACAGAGGTACAAGTTTCTATTAATATTGTATTTCTGCTGTGATGCATATCGCAATAGTTTATACGTAATGAAAAATTCAGATATTTTAATCTTCGCATTATATTTGTCGTGAATAATTGTTGGCTATTAATTTAGATATTATATGAGCGTGAGAATGAGGGCGTTAGATCCGTTGCATATTAGTTTAATAGCCGTATGGCCGCTAAAGGCGAAACTGGGAGCCATGAGCTGAGCGTAACTACGAGTGTAGCTTTGAGATTGTAGTGATCACTCAGTGGAAATCTGATGTCACCTTTCCGGATAGTTGAATGCTGATCAATGTCGCCATCAGAAATTCTATTTATGAGATGTTAGTTGATGGTTCGAACAGGGAGCTTAAATCGCTGCAAGCGCGTCCTCTATCTCAATGAGCGTTTATCCTGCAACCGCTTCCTGCTCGTTATACGCCACCAGAATGATACATCCTTTCATGACCTTTACAGTGACATGCTGTCCGGTATCAAACCCCGCCGCGCGCAGCTACTTGCCAGAAAGGATGATTTTCAGCGTCGATTTGTCGAAAACATTTGGGCAGTATCCCATAATCAACGAACGCTCGGTTCCGGATTGGTCGGTGTCTGGATAGAATGTGAATCAGTTATAATCAACTCATTGATAGTTGGTATGGTAGACGCCCTTTAGTGCTCCAACACTGCTGGGCGTTGTCAGGAATTTATAATCCATGTGGTAGGTACCACATGCGGAAAAACTAACCGAAGTGGTACCTACCAT
This sequence comes from Enterobacter sp. 725m/11, assembly GCF_011683705.1. Classification (NCBI taxonomy): domain Bacteria; kingdom Pseudomonadati; phylum Pseudomonadota; class Gammaproteobacteria; order Enterobacterales; family Enterobacteriaceae; genus Enterobacter; species Enterobacter sp. 725m/11. The sequence continues at coordinate 869 of NZ_JAAQOK010000109.1, forward strand.
GCAAGAGAAAAACAAACCAAATTTTGACCGCACAAAGAGCACGATGAAAAACATCCGGTTCGAGGATGAGCTTTTGGGGCAGATTGAGAAGGCTGCGGGGAAAGGGAATTTTAGTAAGTGGGTTAAAGAAGCTTGTAGGCTTAGGCTTATGAATAAGTAGCTATCATGGTTTTTAATTTGGTGATGGTAATAAGGGAATAAATGACAAGTTATAGAACCTGTCTCTTATACACATCTGACGCTGCCGACGACGGAGAGAGTGTAGATCTC
>NZ_JAAQOK010000010.1:0-108321 GCF_011683705.1 Enterobacter sp. 725m/11
TCCGTCGTCGGCAGCGTCAGATGTGTATAAGAGACAGAGTTATGAGTGCTGGCGCACATAAAAACCCACCGAATTTTGCAGGCGGCTTCACGAATTTCGCCTCAGCCCCCCGGCTGCGGTCGCAGAGCCTGTTCTCTCATCCTCCCGCCTCCTCCCCCATAAAAAAGGCGGGGGGTGGAGGATTCACGAAAGTAATGGATACCCCATAGTGAACTTATCTTGAATGTTTCTGTCGGTGACAGGTTGTAACGAAGGGAGAAGGGCATGGCGAGCGTACAGCTGCGTAATGTAACGAAAGCCTGGGGCGACGTAGTGGTGTCGAAAGACATCAATCTGGACATCACTGAAGGCGAGTTTGTGGTGTTTGTCGGCCCATCAGGCTGTGGTAAATCAACTTTGCTGCGTATGATTGCCGGTCTTGAAACTATCACCAGTGGCGACCTGTTGATCGGTGATACCCGAATGAATGACATCCCGCCAGCCGAACGCGGCGTAGGCATGGTGTTCCAGTCTTATGCGCTTTATCCCCATCTTTCCGTTGCCGAGAACATGTCCTTTGGCCTGAAGCTGGCCGGGGCGAAAAAAGAGGTCATTAACCAGCGCGTCACGCAGGTGGCTGAAGTGTTGCAGCTGGCGCACCTGCTGGAGCGTAAACCGAAAGCGCTTTCCGGCGGTCAGCGTCAGCGCGTGGCGATTGGCCGTACGCTGGTGGCCGAGCCGCGCGTGTTCCTGCTTGATGAACCTCTCTCTAACCTGGATGCCGCCCTGCGCGTCCAGATGCGTATTGAAATCTCCCGTCTGCACAAGCGCCTTGGCCGCACAATGATTTACGTCACCCACGATCAGGTCGAAGCGATGACCCTCGCCGACAAAATCGTGGTGCTGGACGCCGGTCGCGTGGCGCAGGTGGGCAAACCGCTGGAGCTGTATCACTACCCGGCAGACCGCTTTGTTGCGGGCTTCATTGGCTCGCCAAAGATGAACTTCCTGCCCGTCAAAGTGACGGCGACAGCCATTGAACAGGTACAGGTGGAACTGCCAAACCGCCAGCAGGTCTGGCTGCCGGTCGACAGCGCCAACGTACAGGTCGGGGCAAATATGTCCCTCGGTATCCGTCCTGAGCATCTACTGCCAAGCCACATTGCGGATGTGACGCTGGAAGGTGAAGTTCAGGTCGTCGAACAGCTTGGTCACGAAACACAGATTCATATCCAGATCCCCGCCATCCGTCAGAACCTGGTCTACCGCCAGAATGACGTGGTGTTGGTAGAAGAGGGTGCCACATTCGCTATCGGCTTGCCGCCAGAGCGTTGCCATCTGTTCCGTGAGGATGGCACCGCATGTCGTCGGCTGCACAAAGAGCCAGGCGTTTAAGCAATCCCAAAAGAAGACACGAAACCGACAGGTGAAGTGTTCAAAGAAAAGCAATGATCTCAGGAGATAGAATGATGATTACTCTGCGCAAACTTCCTCTGGCAGTTGCCGTCGCAGCGGGCGTAATGTCTGCTCAGGCGCTGGCCGTGGATTTCCATGGTTATGCTCGTTCCGGTATCGGCTGGACGGGTAGTGGCGGCGAACAACAGTGCTTCCAGGCAACCGGTGCCCAAAGTAAATACCGTCTTGGTAACGAATGTGAAACCTATGCGGAACTGAAGCTGGGCCAGGAAGTATGGAAAGAAGGTGACAAGAGCTTCTACTTCGACACCAACGTAGCGTACTCCGTGGCGCAGCAGAATGACTGGGAAGGTACTGACCCGGCGTTCCGCGAAGCTAACGTGCAGGGTAAAAACCTGATTGAATGGCTGCCAGGCTCTACCATTTGGGCCGGTAAGCGCTTCTATCAGCGTCATGACGTACACATGATCGACTTCTACTACTGGGATATCTCTGGTCCTGGTGCGGGTCTGGAAAACATCGATGTCGGTTTTGGTAAGCTCTCTCTGGCAGCAACCCGTTCTTCCGAAGCAGGCGGTTCATCCTCTTTCGCCAGCAATAGTATTTATGATTACACCACTCGTACAGCGAACGATGTCTTTGACGTGCGCCTGGCACAGATGGAAATCAACCCAGGCGGCACTCTGGAACTGGGTGTTGATTACGGTCGTGCTAACCCGCGTGATGATTATCGCCTGGTTGATGGTGCTTCAAAAGATGGTTGGATGTTCACCGCTGAGCACACCCAGAGCATGCTGAAGGGCTATAACAAGTTTGTGGTTCAGTATGCCACTGACTCAATGACGTCTCAGGGTAAAGGCTTGTCTCAAGGTTCTGGTGTAGGCATCGATTCTAACTCGGGTTATGCCTACGACATTAATAACAACGGCAGCCTGCTGCGTATTCTCGACCACGGTGCAATCTCTCTGGGCGATCGCTGGGACCTGATGTATGTCGGTATGTACCAGGACATCGACTGGGATAACAACAACGGGACCAAGTGGTGGACCGTGGGTGTACGTCCAATGTTCAAATGGACGCCTATCATGAGCACCTTACTGGAAGTGGGTTACGACAACGTGAAATCACAAAGCGCTGACGAAACCAACAACCAGTACAAAATCACCCTGGCACAACAGTGGCAGGCAGGCGACAGCATTTGGTCTCGCCCGGCAATCCGTGTATTCGCAACCTACGCCAAGTGGGATGAGAAGTGGGGTTATGACTACAACGGTAACCCATCTAACAACGCTAACTACGGTAAAGCGTTCAAAGATGGTTTCAATGGAAGCTCCTTCGGTCGTGGCGACAACGACGAGTGGTCCTTCGGCGCCCAGATGGAAATCTGGTGGTAATCCCGTCTTAACCTGACGTAATGACCAAACTGAGGGGCGCAAGCCCCTCAATCCTTGGGACGGCGCGCTATTGCCTGGCTACCGCTGAACCTGTGCATTTTGAGGTGATAACAATGAAAATGAACAAAACTCTCCTTGCCCTTTGTTTATCCGCAGGGCTGCTGGCAAGCGCGCCTGCCGTAACGCTCGCTAACGTCAACTTCGTTCCGCAAAACACAACATCTGCGCCAACTATTCCGACAGCGGCACTGCAACAGCTTGTCTGGACGCCTGTCGATCAGTCTAAAACCCAGACCACTCAGCTCTCAACGGGCGGCCAGTCGCTTAATGTTCCGGGTATAACCGGCCCGGTCGCTGCTTATAGCGTACCCGCCAATATCGGTGAGCTGGCCATTACCCTGACCAGTGAAGTTAACAAGCAGACGAGCGTATTTGCGCCAAACGTGCTGATTCTCGATCAGAACATGACGCCATCTGCTTTTTTCCCAAGCGAATACTTTACCTATCAGGAGCCTGGCGTGATGAGCGCCGATCGTCTGGAAGGCGTCATGCGCCTGACGCCTGCGCTGGGCCAGCAAAAACTCTACGTGCTGGTCTTTACCACCGAGCAGGATCTCCAGAAGACCACCACGCTGCTCGATCCGGCTAAAGCCTACGCAAAAGGCACCGGTAACGCGATTCCAGATATTCCGGACCCGATTGCTCGTCACGTCACCGACGGAACGTTAAAGCTGAAGGTGAAAACGAACAGCGGCTCCAGCGTGCTGGTCGGCCCGCTGTTTGGCTCCTCCGGTAACGGCCCTGTTACCGTGGGCAATACTGCTGCACCTGCTTACACCGCGCCTGCTGCCACGGTAGCCGCACCGGTCGCCGCCGCTGCGCCAGCCCCGGCGAAGAAAGCCGAGCCCGTACTGAACGACACCGAAGAGTACTTCAACAACGCCATTAAGCAGGCGGTGAAGCGCGGCGATGTCGATAAAGCGCTGAAACTGCTTGATGAAGCCGAACGTTTAGGTTCAACCACTGCCCGTTCCACCTTTATCAGCAGTGTAAAAGGCAAGGGGTAACTGTTCCCCACAGTGCTGATTTGTTAGTAGTTTAGTGCGCCTGAGTGGGCGCACTTTTTTTCGTATTCGCCAGGCTGTTGCGCCCATGTTGCGATAGTGATCGTTAAATAACGTTTGGCCCCCCCCTCATTGCCCGTTTCTGCGATACAATGCCATTACGTTATGTATCGGAGAGTCTGGCATGTCACACCCCGCGCTAACGCAACTGCGTGCGCTGCGCTATTTCGACCAAATACCTGCGCTTGATCCGCAGCAGCTGGACTGGTTGCTGCTGGAAGATTCCATGACAAAACGTTTTGAGCAACAGGGTAAAACGGTCACGGTAACCCTGATACAGGAAGGGTTTGTCTCCGGTGATGAGATCGCCAGCGAGCTGCCGCTGTTGCCGCAAGAGGAACGCTACTGGCTGCGTGAAATTTTACTCTGTGCCGATGGCGAACCCTGGCTTGCCGGGCGGACGGTGGTGCCCGAATCTACCCTATCCGGGCCTGAGCTGGCGCTGCAGCGGCTGGGGAAAACGCCGCTGGGGCGTTATCTTTTCACCTCATCTGAGCTGACCAGGGATTTCATTGAAATTGGGCGTGATGCCGAACTGTGGGGGCGCCGTTCCCGCCTTCGCCTGAGCGGTAAGCCGTTAATCCTGACGGAGCTATTTTTACCGGCATCACCGTTGTACTAAGAGGAAGAAAAAATGGAGTGGACCCTGACGCAGAATAAGCTGTTGGCGTATCACCGCTTAATGCGTACCGATAAACCCATTGGCGCGCTGCTGCTGCTGTGGCCGACCTTATGGGCGCTGTGGGTGGCCACGCCGGGCATGCCGCCGCTGTGGATCCTGGGCGTATTCGTTGCCGGCGTCTGGCTGATGCGCGCGGCGGGCTGCGTGGTGAATGACTATGCCGATCGTAAATTTGACGGCCACGTAAAGCGCACTGCCAACCGCCCGCTACCCAGCGGCCAGGTGACAGGGAAAGAAGCGCGCGTACTGTTCATCGTTCTGGTGCTGCTCTCTTTCCTGCTGGTATTAACCCTGAACACCATGACGATTCTGCTGTCCGTCGCGGCGCTCGCACTGGCCTGGGTTTATCCCTTTATGAAGCGCTACACCCATCTGCCTCAGGTGGTGCTGGGGGCGGCGTTTGGCTGGTCGATTCCGATGGCGTTTGCGGCGGTTAGTGAGTCCTTACCGCTTAGCTGCTGGCTGATGTTCCTGGCGAACATCCTCTGGGCCGTAGCGTATGACACGCAATATGCGATGGTTGACCGCGACGATGACCTGAAAATTGGCATTAAATCCACCGCCATTCTCTTTGGACGCCAGGACAAACTTATCATTGGCATTCTGCAGGTTGCGGTACTGGCGCTGATGGTCGCGATTGCGCGCCTGAACGGACTGAACTGGGAATTTTACTGGTCGATACTGGTAGCAGGGCTGCTGTTTGCCTACCAGCAGAAGCTGATTGCAAAACGCGAACGCGAAGCCTGCTTTAAAGCGTTTATGAACAATAACTATGTCGGTCTGGTGCTGTTTTTAGGCCTGGTCATGAGCTATTTTTCCTGATTGACGCGCGGTCATGCCCCGCCGGGTATGGCCGCGTCGTTACCCGGCATTACCGCCCTCACAAATTTAAACCATCGTTTCATAAATTCGCGCTTTTGTGAGGCGCTTCACCTACGCTTCTCCCGGGCTAGTCTATTTTCTAAGCGTAAAAAAATAAAACACTGTTTTAACGCTGACATCGCTACCCTGGAGCTGACTCAATGAATACGACCCTCAAGCCGTTACTGGCCGCGCTGTGCCTGTCTGCTTTTGCCTGCACCGTTTCTGCCCAAACCATCAAAGCCGCCGATGTGCATCCTGAAGGCTACCCGAACGTGGTCGCGGTTCAGCACATGGGTGAAAAACTCAAACAACAAACCGACGGCAAGCTGGAGATTAAGGTCTTCCCCGGCGGCGTGCTGGGGGATGAAAAGCAGATGATTGAGCAGGCGCAGATGGGGGCGATTGACATGATCCGCGTCTCCATGGCGCCGGTTGCCGCCATCCTGCCGGATATCGAAGTCTTCACCCTGCCGTACGTTTTCCGGGATGAGGATCATATGCATAAAGTGATCGACGGGGATATCGGCAAGCAGATCGGCGACAAGCTGACCGCGAACCCGAAATCCCGCCTGGTGTTCCTCGGCTGGATGGATTCCGGCACCCGCAACCTGATCACCAAAGAGCCGATCGTCAAACCTGAAGATCTGAAAGGGAAGAAAATCCGCGTGCAGGGCAGCCCGGTGGCACTCGCCACGCTGAAGGACATGGGGGCGAACTCGGTGGCGATGGGCGTTAGCGAAGTTTACAGCGGCATGCAGACCGGCGTGATCGACGGCGCGGAGAATAACCCGCCCACCTTTATCGCCCACAACTACATGCCGGTTGCTAAAAACTACACCCTCAGCGGCCACTTTATCACCCCGGAAATGCTGCTCTATTCAAAAGTGAAATGGGACAAGCTGAGCGCTGATGAACAGCAAAAAATCCTGACCCTGGCCCGTGAAGCGCAGTTCGAACAGCGCAAGCTGTGGAATGCGTATAACGACCAGGCGCTGGCGAAAATGAAGGCGGGCGGCGTGCAGTTCCACGATATCGATAAGACGGTATTCATCAAGGCCACAGAGCCGGTGCGCGCCCAGTATGGCGACAAGCATCAGGATCTGATGAAAGCCATCGCTGACGTCCAGTAATACGGAGCACGTATGTCCGAACTCTACCTGAAGTGGATGGACCGTCTGTACCTGCTCGCCATGGCGGTGGCGGGTGTTTCGCTGCTGGTGATGACGATTGTCATCCCCATCGGCATCTTCTCACGCTACGTGCTCAACCGCGGCGAATCCTGGCCGGAGCCCGTCGCCATTATCTGCATGGTAACGTTCACCTTCATCGGCGCGGCGGTGAGCTACCGCGCCGGGTCGCACATTGCGGTCAATATGCTCACCGACCGTCTGCCCGCGTCGCTGCAAAAGCTGTGTGTACGTGTGGTTGATCTGCTGATGCTGCTGATTTCCGGTCTGATGTGCTGGTACAGCTACTGGCTGTGCGTCGAGCTCTGGGAGCAGCCGGTGGCGGAGTTTCCGATCCTGACTTCCGGCGAAAGCTACCTGCCGCTGCCGATCGGGTCGGCGATTTTGATTCTGTTCGTGCTTGAACGCCTGCTGTTTGGCGCGCAGGAAAACCGTCCGGTCGTGCTGATCGGCAATCACAGTTAAGGGGTGAACAATGGATGCTTTTGTTTTGTTATTCACCCTCGCCATTTTGCTGGCGCTGGGGATGCCGGTGGCCTTCGCCGTGGGGCTGAGCGCCGTGGCAGGTGCGCTGTGGATTGATTTACCGCTGGAGGCGCTGATGATCCAGATCACCAGTGGGGTGAACAAATTTACCCTGCTGGCGATCCCGTTCTTCATCCTTGCCGGAGCGATCATGGCGGAAGGGGGCATTGCCCGACGGCTGGTTAACTTCGCCTATGTGTTTGTCGGCTTTATCCGCGGCGGGCTGTCGCTGGTGAACATCGTCGCCTCGACGTTCTTCGGCGCGATTTCTGGCTCGTCGGTGGCGGATACAGCGTCCATCGGCAGCGTGATGATCCCGGAGATGGAGAAGAAGGGCTATCCGCGCGAATACGCGGCGGCGGTCACGGCGAGCGGGTCGGTGCAGGCGATTCTGATCCCGCCCAGCCACAACTCGGTGATTTATTCCCTGGCGGCGGGGGGAACGGTCTCCATCGCCACGCTGTTTATCGCCGGCGTGCTGCCGGGGCTGCTGCTGGGGCTGTGCCTGATGATCCTCTGTCTCGGATTCGCCCACAAGCGCGGTTACCCGAAGGGTGAGAAAATCCCGTTTAAGCAGGCGGTGAAGATTTTACTTGATGCCCTGTGGGGGCTGATGACGGTGGTGATTATCCTCGGCGGGATCTTGTCCGGGATATTTACGGCGACGGAATCCGCCGCCGTGGCCTGCCTGTGGGCGTTTTTCGTCACTATGTTTATCTACCGCGACTACAAATGGAGCGAACTGCCGAAGCTGATGTGCCGCACGGTGAAAACCGTCACCATCGTGATGATTTTAATCGGCTTTGCCGCGGCGTTTGGCGCGGTGATGACCTACATGCAGCTGCCGATGCGCATCACCGAGTTCTTCACGTCGCTCTCTGATAATAAGTACGTGATCCTGATGTATCTCAACATCATGCTGCTGCTGATCGGCACGCTGATGGACATGGCGCCGATCATCCTGATCCTGACGCCGGTGCTGCTGCCGGTGACCAACTCTTTGGGGATCGACCCGGTGCACTTCGGGATGATCATGATGGTTAACCTGGGGATCGGGCTGATCACCCCGCCGGTCGGGTCGGTGCTGTTTGTGGCGAGCGCGGTGAGCAAGCAGAAGATTGAAACCGTGGTACGGGCGATGCTGCCGTTTTACGGTATGTTGCTGGTGGTGCTGGGGATGGTGACGTACATCCCGGCTATATCATTGTGGCTGCCGAGGATGTTGGGGATGCAGTAACGCCGTTTTTTGCCGGGTGGCGGCTGCGCCTTCCCCGGCCTACGGTTCAGAGTTGTTATTGGCCCGGTAAGGCGCAGCCGCCACCGGGCGTTTTTATTTCCGCCGTAATAATCTCAACGCGTTCGCCGTGACCAGCACCGTCGCCCCGGTGTCCGCCAGCACCGCCAGCCACAGGCCAGTCATGCCGAGCAGCGTGGTGACGAGAAATATCCCCTTCAGACCCAGCGCAATGCCGATGTTCTGGCGAATATTGACGCGCGTCGCCCGCGCAAGAGCGATCATCTGCGCCAGCCCGGTCAGACGGTTATGCGTCAGCGCCGCATCCGCCGTCTCCAGCGCCACGTCGGTGCCGCTGCCCATTGCAATACCGAGGGTGGCGGCCTTCATCGCCGGGGCATCGTTAATTCCGTCACCGACCATCGCCAGCGGCGCGCGGCTGTTCAGTTCGGTTACCGCGCTGACCTTATCCGCTGGCAGTAATCCGGCCTTAAACGCCAGCCCCAGCTCGTCGGCAATCGCGGCCGCCGCGCGCGGGTTATCGCCGGTGAGGATCACGCCCTGTACGCCCAGCTGATGCAGCGCCGCCACGGCGTCTTTGGCGTCATCGCGCAGAGTGTCGCGCAGTGCCAGCATGCCCTTCGACACGCCGTCCTGCATCACGGCAACGACCGTCTGCCCGGCCTGCTCTAACGCCTCAACCTGTGGATGAGAGAACGCGCCTGCCGCAACAATCAGCACCTTTTTGCCGTCGACGACGGCCTCAATCCCTGACCCGACCAGCGCCCGTTGGGCGGTTGCCGAAGGGATAGCCAGCCCGCGCCTTTGCGCTTCACGCACTATCGCCTGCGCCAGCGGGTGAGTGGAGCCCTGCTCAACGGCGGCGGCCATGATCAGCAGTTCGTCCTCACTGATGTCCTGCGGATAGACGCCGGTGACCTGCGGCTTGCCAACCGTCAGCGTGCCGGTTTTATCGAAGGCGATATGCTGAACCTGGCTCAGCTGTTCCAGCGCCGCGCCGCCCTTAATCAGCGCCCCGCGACGTGCCGCTGCCGCCAGCCCCGAGGTAATCGCCGCGGGCGTAGAGATCACCAGCGCGCACGGGCAGCCAATCAGCAGCAGGGTCAGCCCTTTATAAATCCAGCCCTCCCACGGCGCGCCGAAGAACAGCGGTGGAACGACGGTGACCAGCAGGGCGACCAGCATGATGGCGGGGGTGTAAATCCGGCTGAAGCGGTCAATAAAGCGTTCGACTGGCGCGCGGCGCTCCTCGGCCTCTTCAATCAGCTTCAGGATACGGTCGATGGCGCTGTCGCCCGGCTCGGACAGGACTTTGAGCTGCACCAGGCGGTCGACGCTGGTGGCACCGGCAGGGACTTTTTCGCCTGCCGCACGCTCAACCGGAATGGATTCCCCGGTCAGGGCGCTTTCGTCAAAGCTCGCGGTGGCGGTAACGAGAGCCCCATCGGCAGGCAGACGCCCGCCCGCGGCGACTTCAATCACGTCGCCCGGGCGCAGCGTGTTGATGGCGACCGTTTCACGTTTGCCTTCATTAACCCGCGTGGCGGTTTCTGGCTTCAGCGCCATCAGCGCGCTCACCCCTTTGCGCGCCCGGCTCGCTGCCCAGCCCTCAAGCCGTTCGCCGATCAGGAACAGCAGCAGCACCATCGCCGCTTCCGCCGTCGCGCCAATGAGCAGCGCGCCAATGGCCGCCACGCTCATCAACGTTTCAATGGCAAACCAGCTGCCGCTTCTCATCAGGCGCAGTGCCTGACGGGCAATGGGGAACAGGCCGACCAGTGTGGTGGCGATAAACGCCAGGTTGCCGAACGGGTGGTTAATCTGCTCAAGACCCCAGCTCAGGGCCATCATGATGATGAGGGTAATAAGCGGCAGGTTTTCTTTCAGGGGAGAGGTTTTTTCGGCAGGTGCCGTTTCGCTGCGCAGGGTATAGCCCGCCTTGCTGACGGCGGCTTCAACCTGCTTGCTGACGTCTTTTTCGGCGCTGACCAGTAGCTTTTCGGTGGCGAACAGGACCTGAACGTGGTTCACGCCCGGTACCTGCCTCACCGCGTTTTCCACTTTGCGGGCGCAGGCCGCGCAGTCCATGCCGTTGACGACCCAGCTGTAGCGGTTGCCGTTTTCAGGCAGCGCGTCGACCTGCGTTTCGCACGCGCCCTCGCAGCAGCAGTCGTCTTTCGGCGGAACCGGGCTGAGCTTAAGCGCCGAGAATTGTGGGACTTTTTTTGGAATTTCTGGAGTCGACATGGCAGTCTCCGGTAATGATAATTTTCTCATTAACCGCAGCATACACTCTGGAGTCGACTCCAGAGTCAAGCGTTATTTAGATATACAATGAACGCACGATCAGGAAGTGCCCGGCAAAGTAGCAGGCGGACGAAATCGCGTTGTCCGCGCGGAAGCGGCGGCGATAGTGGCTGCCCAGCCAGACGATATTGCCGATTAACAGCAGCGCCGCGCCGAAGAACGCGGACATCGCCTGAGATGTCGGGCGGAAGAACCACAGTTCACCGGCCAGCCACACCATCACCAGCGTCATGGCGATAAACGTGCATACCGGCAGACGCATCTCTTCCAGACGCGACCAGATCACCGCAATCAGCAGCGCGCCAATCACCAGCAGCACCAGCGGCAGCGGCCAGAAGAAGGAGAGCGTCATCTGGCTGGCAAAGTAGATGGTATACAGCAGATGGGAGAGGAAAAATGCCCCCACGGCATACAGCAGGCGCTGACGCGGCAGCAGGGTTAAGGCATCACCAATCAGGGAGGCACACAGCCCGGCGAGCACCAGATAGCTGATGGCGTTAAACATCGGAGCCTGCCAGGCGAGCAGCAGAAGCAACAGCAGCGTGACGGGTTTAAACAACCAGCGCTGCCAGGCTGGACCGCGATAGGACGCATCGACATAAAGCCATGCGGAAAAACAGACAGCGATAAATGACCAAAGCATATTAACTCCCTGTAACTGTTGAGGCTGAATAATCAGTTTCTGATCCAGTGTAGTGACGCGAGCGGGCGTTTGGCAATGCCGGGGCAGGCGAGGTATCCTGAATTCCGCATAATCTGATGGGATGTTTCAATGAGCAAGATGCCGCTGTTTTTCATTATCGTGGTGGCGATTATCGTCATTGCCGCCTCGTTTCGGTTCGTGCAGCAGCGCCGCGAAAAGGCGGACAACGACGCCGCGCCGCTGATGCAAAAGCGCGTAGTGGTGGCGAACAAACGCGAGAAACCGCTTAATGACCGCCGCTCTCGCCAGCAGCAGGTGACGCCTGCGGGCACCGGCATGCGCTATGAAGCCAGCTTTAAGCCGGAAACCGGTGGTCTGGAGATGACCTTCCGCCTGGAGGCGCAGCAGTACCATCAGCTGACGGTGGGAGAGAAAGGCACGCTGAGCTATAAAGGGTCGCGTTTTTTAGGTTTTAGGGCTGAATAATGCGCGATCGGTCCCCTCTCCCGTGGGAGAGGGTTAGGGTGAGGGCATCACACCGCACCTTACTTCTTGACCTGCGCCTTAAACTTCTTCATCCACACCAGCAGTTCAAACACGCCGAAAATAAACACCCGCAGCTGCTGCCAGCCGGTCATCGGCGGGCCATCTTTCGGCAGGCCGTTTTTCAGCATCACCATCTGCAGGGCGTGCATGAACGAGGTGAAAATCAGCGCCACGTTAACAAAGATGTTCAACGGGCGCGGGAACGGGTGCACCAGATTCAAAATCAAAAATGCCCAGACGCCCAGCATCAGCAAGCGTCCCAGGTTAATCAGTACCGGCATCGGATCCTCCTTGTGCCTGACGGTGATACAGACGATAAGCCACCTGGCCTGCGACCTTCTCGCGGTGCAGATCCCAGTGAACGGGAACGGGTGGCAGGCCGTTTTCCACTTCGCTTTCTACATAAATCAGCGCGTCATCCGCCAGCCAGCCATTGTGCTCCAGCAGGGATAACGTCTCTTCCAGCAACCCCTTGCGGAACGGCGGGTCGACAAAGACCACGTTATGCGGCGTACCCTGCTGCGCGAGGAAACTCAGCGTATTGGTGTTGACCACTTTCGCATTCGTCGCCTTCAGCGTCGCCAGATTTTGCTGCAGCGTCTGCGCAACGCCGCGCTCCATCTCCAGCAGCGTGGCGCTGGCGGCGTAGCGCGACAGCGCCTCCAGCCCTAAGGCACCGCTTCCGGCGAAGCAGTCCAGGCAGTGGGCGTCTACCATTGATGGGGCAAGCCAGTTAAACAGCGTCTCGCGAACGCGGTCGGTTGTAGGACGTAAACCGGGGCTGTCCGGCACCGGTAATTTCCGGCCTCGCCACTGACCGCCGATAATGCGAATTTGACCGGCCGGGGCGCGGGTGGGTTTCTTCATCTCTGGAAAGCTCTGTTAACCATAGCCCTGCGATTGCGGGCGGTGATGTCAATTAAGTAAAGTGTTAGACTATTTCATCATTTTTTTAGCTTCCCTGTATATAGCGCCGCGAGGAGTGTAGTCGCAGATGGCAAAACAAAAAAAACGTGGCTTCTTTTCCTGGTTGGGTTTCGGTGAAAAAGAGCAAGAAACAGAACAGAAAACCGAAGAGCAACAGGTTGTAGAAGAGCAGTCACAGCCTGAAACGCCTGTCGAAACCGCTGCGATTGTCGAAGCGGAAGAACCAGCGCACAGCAAAGAAGAGATTGAATCCTTTGCTGAAGAGGTGGTTGAGGTCACTGAGCAGGTTCAGGAGAGCGAGAAGCCAGAGCCGGTTATCGTAGAAACCCTTACCGAAGCGCCGCAGGCCGCTATCGAACACGAAGCGCTGCCGCTGCCCGAAGAGGTTAAAGCTGAAGAGGTTTCTGCCGAAGAGTGGCAGGCCGAAGCGGAAACCGTTGAAATCGTTGAGGCGGTGGAAGAAGAGGCGGCACTTGAGCCAGAGCTGACCGACGAAGAGCTGGAAGCTCAGGCGCTGGCGGCGGAAGCGGCTGAAGAAGCGGTAATCGTCGTGCCGGTGGAAGAGCAGGCCGAAGAAGAGATCGTTCAGGAGCAGGAAAAACCGACCAAAGAAGGTTTCTTCGCGCGCCTGAAGCGCAGCCTGCTCAAAACCAAAGAAAACTTAGGTTCCGGATTTATCAGTCTTTTCCGCGGCAAGAAGATCGACGACGATCTGTTTGAAGAGCTGGAAGAGCAGCTGCTGATTGCGGACGTGGGCGTGGAAACTACCCGTAAGATCATCGCCAACCTGACCGAAGGGGCGAGCCGCAAACAGCTGCGCGACGCCGAGGCGCTGTACGGCCTGCTGAAAGACGAGATGGGTGAAATTCTCGCAAAAGTTGACGAACCGCTTAATATTGAAGGCAAAACGCCATTTGTTATTCTGATGGTTGGCGTTAACGGCGTGGGTAAAACCACCACCATCGGCAAGCTGGCGCGCCAGTTTGAGCAGCAGGGCAAATCGGTGATGCTGGCGGCGGGCGATACCTTCCGTGCGGCAGCGGTTGAGCAGCTCCAGGTGTGGGGCCAGCGCAACAACATTCCGGTGATTGCCCAGCACACCGGCGCAGATTCCGCATCCGTGATTTTCGATGCCATCCAGGCGGCGAAGTCGCGTAACGTGGACGTACTGATTGCCGACACCGCAGGGCGTTTGCAAAACAAATCGCACCTGATGGAAGAGCTGAAGAAAATCGTTCGCGTCATGAAGAAGCTGGACGAAGATGCACCGCATGAAATTATGCTGACTATCGACGCCAGCACCGGGCAGAACGCCATTAGCCAGGCGAAGCTGTTCCATGAAGCGGTAGGGCTGACGGGGATCACGCTGACCAAACTGGACGGCACCGCGAAAGGCGGGGTGATCTTCTCCGTGGCCGACCAGTTCGGCATTCCTATCCGCTACATCGGTGTGGGCGAGCGTATTGAGGATTTGCGTCCGTTTAAGGCGGACGACTTTATTGAGGCATTATTTGCCCGAGAGGACTAACAATGATTCGCTTTGAACACGTCAGCAAGGCCTATCTCGGTGGGAGACAAGCGCTGCAGGGGGTGACGTTCCACCTGCAGCCAGGCGAGATGGCATTCCTGACCGGCCATTCCGGCGCGGGGAAAAGTACCCTGCTCAAGCTTATCTGTGGGATCGAACGGCCAAGCGCCGGGAAAATCTGGTTCAGCGGCCACGAAATTAGCCGTCTGAAAAACCGTGAAGTGCCGTTTCTGCGTCGTCAGATCGGCATGATTTTCCAGGATCACCACCTGCTGATGGATCGCACCGTTTTCGATAACGTGGCGATCCCGCTGATTATTGCCGGCGCCAGCTATGACGATATCCGCCGTCGCGTCTCTGCGGCGCTGGACAAGGTCGGGCTGCTGGACAAAGCGAAGAACTTCCCGATCCAGCTTTCCGGCGGTGAACAGCAGCGCGTGGGCATCGCCCGCGCGGTGGTGAACAAGCCTGCCGTACTGCTGGCGGATGAACCGACCGGTAACCTGGACGATGCCCTGTCCGAAGGGATTTTGCGTCTGTTTGAGGAATTCAACCGCGTAGGGGTAACGGTACTGATGGCGACGCACGACATGGGGCTGATTTCCCGTCGTTCGTACCGCATGCTGACCCTGAGCGACGGGCATTTGCACGGAGGCCACGGTGAACAAGCGTGATGCAATGAACCAGATTCGGCAGTTCGGGAACCGGTTCGACCGTTTCCGTAAGCCGCAGGGCGGCGGTGACGGCAATCGTAATGCGCCTAAGCGCCAGAAAGCGGCGCCGAAACCGGCCTCCCGCAAGACCAACGTGTTTAACGAACAGGTGCGCTACGCCTTCCACGGCGCGCTGCAGGATCTGAAAAGCAAACCGCTGGCGACGTTCCTGACGGTGATGGTGATCGCCATCTCCCTGACGCTGCCAAGCGTCTGCTACATGGTCTATAAGAACGTCAACCAGGCGGCGTCGCAGTATTACCCGTCACCGCAGATCACCGTTTATCTGGATAAAGCGCTCGACGATAACGCGGCGGCGCAGGTGGTCGGGCAAATCCAGGCCGAGCAGGGCGTGGAGAAGGTGAATTATCTCTCCCGTGAAGAAGCGTTGGGCGAGTTCCGTAACTGGTCAGGCTTTGGCGGCGCGCTGGACATGCTGGAAGAGAACCCGCTGCCCGCCGTGGCGGTGGTGATCCCGAAGCTGGATTTCCAGGGTACCGATTCGCTGAATACCCTGCGCGACCGCATCACACGCATCAACGGGATTGATGAAGTGCGCATGGACGACAGCTGGTTTGCCCGTCTTGCGGCGCTGACCGGGCTGGTGGGGCGCGTGTCGGCGATGATCGGCGTGCTGATGGTGGCGGCGGTGTTCCTCGTCATCGGTAACAGCGTGCGTCTGAGCATCTTTGCGCGTCGCGATACCATCAACGTGCAAAAACTGATTGGCGCAACGGATGGTTTCATCCTGCGTCCGTTCCTCTACGGTGGCGCACTGCTCGGTTTCTCCGGCGCATTTCTTTCACTGATATTGTCAGAAATTTTGGTGATGCGGCTTTCGTCTGCCGTCACAGAAGTGGCGCAGGTTTTCGGAACTAAGTTTGATATCAGTGGTTTAGGCTTCGATGAGTGCCTTCTGTTGCTGCTGGTGTGCTCCATGATCGGCTGGATTGCCGCATGGCTGGCAACGGTTCAACATTTACGCCACTTTACTCCCGACTAATAAAAGCGTGATATAATCTTTCCCTGCACCGAGATGTTCGCTCTGCAGGGAAAGCGTCCCTGTTGTCTCTTCCCCTGTTATCATCTCCATGTCACATTTTGTGCGTAATTTATTCACTGTTGCACCTGGAACTTGTGGATAAAATCACTGTCTGATAAAAGAGTGAATGCTAATCTCGTTGCTCAAACGCTTTGGCATGGTTGTTGCCTGACGGGGACAGCCTGGACCAGAAGAAACATTGAGAGGAATGAATGACCAAAGAAATGCAAACTTTAGCTTTAGCCCCTGTTGGTAACCTGGAATCTTACATCCGGGCTGCGAACACCTGGCCGATGTTAACGGCCGAGGAAGAAAAGGAGCTTGCTGAAAAGCTGCATTACCAGGGCGATCTGGAAGCAGCGAAAAAGCTGATCCTGTCTCACCTGCGCTTTGTTGTTCACATTGCTCGTAACTATGCGGGCTATGGCCTGCCGCAGGCGGACTTGATTCAGGAAGGTAACATCGGCCTGATGAAGGCTGTACGTCGCTTTAACCCGGAAGTGGGCGTGCGACTGGTCTCCTTCGCCGTACACTGGATCAAAGCAGAAATTCATGAATACGTGCTGCGCAACTGGCGTATCGTGAAAGTCGCCACGACAAAAGCGCAACGTAAGCTGTTCTTCAACCTGCGTAAAACCAAGCAGCGTCTGGGCTGGTTCAATCAGGATGAAGTGGAAATGGTGGCGCGCGAGCTGGGTGTATCCAGCAAAGACGTCCGTGAGATGGAATCCCGTATGGCCGCGCAGGACATGACCTTTGATATGTCCTCCGACGACGACGCATCTGACAGCCAGCCGATGGCACCGGTTCTGTATCTGCAGGATAAAACCTCTAACTTTGCCGACGGCATTGAAGAGGACAACTGGGAAGATCAGGCCGCGAACAAGCTGACCCATGCGATGGAAGGCCTCGACGAGCGTAGCCAGGACATTATCCGCGCCCGCTGGCTGGACGAAGACAACAAGTCCACCTTGCAGGAGCTGGCCGACCGCTACGGCGTTTCTGCGGAACGTGTCCGTCAGCTTGAAAAGAACGCCATGAAAAAACTTCGCGCCGCTATCGAAGCGTAATTACCGCGAAGTACACCGAGAGCCCTTGAATGCAAATTCGGGGGTTTTGTTTTTTTAGCGCCCGCTCTGGCGAATTTCTCCCCCCTGGCAAACACTTACTGATGCGCTAAGCAGGCGATTTTCTCAGGGGGTCAGGGTGAAAAATAACGAACTGAACGACCGGCGTTTACAGGCAACGCCGCGCGGCATCGGCGTGATGTGTAACTTCTATGCTGATAAAGCCGAAAACGCCACGGTGTGGGACGTGGAAGGCAATGAGTACATCGACTTCGCCGCCGGGATCGCGGTGCTGAATACCGGCCATCGCCATCCCAAAGTTATCTCCGCTATCGAAAAACAACTCCACGCTTTTACCCACACGGCCTACCAGATTGTGCCGTATGAGGGCTATGTGGCGCTTGCCGAGCGCATCAACCAGCGCGTGCCGATTAACGGCCCGGCCAAAACCGCCTTCTTCTCGACGGGTGCTGAAGCGGTCGAAAACGCGGTCAAAATTGCCCGCGCGTATACCAGACGCCCCGGCCTTATCACCTTCGGCGGCGCGTTCCACGGGCGCACCTTTATGACCATGGCGCTGACCGGTAAGGTCGCGCCGTACAAGCTAGGTTTTGGCCCGTTTCCCGGTTCGGTATACCACGCTCAATTCCCTGACGGTCTGCACGGCATCAGCACGGCGGAAGCATTAAAAAGCCTGGAGCGCATCTTTAAGGCCGATATCGCCCCAGACCAGGTGGCGGCCATTATTCTCGAACCGGTTCAGGGGGAGGGCGGGTTCAACATTGCGCCCGCTGATTTTATGCAGGCGCTGCGCGCCCTGTGCGATACCCACGGGATTTTGCTGATTGCCGACGAGGTGCAAAGCGGCTTCGCCCGCACCGGCAAGCTGTTCTCGATGGAACACCACTGCGTGAAGCCGGACCTGATCACCATGGCAAAAAGCCTCGCGGGCGGGATGCCGCTCTCAGCGGTATCGGGCCGCGCCGAGGTGATGGACGCGCCTGCACCTGGCGGTCTGGGCGGTACCTACGCAGGTAACCCGCTGGCGATTGCCGCGGCGCACGCGGTGCTGGACGTGATTGATGAGGAAGATCTCTGCACGCGCTCGGCGCACCTCGGCCATCATCTGGTAGAAGTGCTCAACAAAGCGAAGGAAAACTGCCCGTTCATCGCCGACATCCGTGCCCAGGGCTCGATGGTCGCGGTAGAGTTTAACGATCCGCAATCCGGACAACCGTCGCCGGAATTCACCCGGCAGGTGCAGGAGCGCGCGTTGAACGAAGGGCTGCTGCTCCTGAGCTGCGGCGTTTACGGCAATGTGATCCGCTTCCTTTATCCGCTTACCATCCCCGAAGCGCAGTTCCGCAAAGCGCTGGACATTATCTTCGCGTCGCTGACACGTTAAAGCCACCAGCCCGGCGGTAAATCCTGTCGGGCTTATCATATATTCATTTCAAATTAGCTATTCCAAAATCATAAAAATGGGGTATGTTTTAGCAGAGTATGCTGAAAAAGCGCGAACAGCACACCAATAACTGAAATAAAGCGCTGCACAACAACATCACAACAATCGTAATAACCATAATAATGGGGAATCTCAGGATGAACATGAAGGGTAAAGCGTTACTGGCAGGATGTATCGCGTTGGCATTCAGCACCATGGCGCAGGCAGATATTAAAGTGGCCGTGGTGGGCGCAATGTCCGGTCCGGTAGCACAGTACGGCGACCAGGAATTTACGGGCGCAGAACAGGCGGTTGCAGACATTAATGCTAAGGGCGGCATCAAGGGTGAAAAACTGCAGATCGTAAAATACGACGATGCCTGTGACCCGAAGCAAGCGGTCGCGGTGGCGAACAAAGTGGTCAACGACGGCATCAAATACGTTATCGGTCACCTGTGCTCCTCTTCTACTCAGCCCGCGTCTGACATCTACGAAGACGAAGGTATTCTGATGATCACCCCGGCTGCGACCGCACCGGAGCTGACCGCGCGCGGCTACAAGCTGACCCTGCGTACCACCGGTCTGGACTCCGATCAGGGCCCAACGGCGGCTAAGTACATTCTGGAAAAAGTGAAGCCGCAGCGTATCGCGATTGTTCACGACAAACAGCAGTATGGTGAAGGTCTGGCCCGTGCGGTACAGGACGGTCTGAAAAAAGGCAATGCCAACGTGGTCTTCTTTGACGGGATCACCGCCGGCGAGAAAGACTTCTCCACCCTGGTGGCGCGTCTGAAGAAAGAGAATATCGATTTCGTTTACTACGGCGGCTACCACCCGGAAATGGGCCAGATCCTGCGCCAGGCGCGCGCGGCGGGTCTGAAAACCCAGTTCATGGGCCCGGAAGGCGTGGCGAACGTTTCCTTGTCTAACATCGCGGGTGAATCTGCCGAAGGTCTGCTGGTGACCAAGCCGAAGAACTACGACCAGGTGCCAGCGAACAAACCTATCGTAGATGCCATCAAGGCGAAGAAGCAGGATCCAAGCGGCGCGTTCGTCTGGACCACCTACGCAGCGCTGCAGTCTCTGCAGGCGGGTCTGAACCAGTCAGCCGATCCGGCTGAGATTGCCACCTGGCTGAAAGCCAACACGGTGGAAACCGTGATGGGGCCGCTCTCCTGGGACGCAAAAGGCGATCTGAAGGGCTTTGAGTTCGGCGTGTTTGACTGGCATGCGAACGGAACGGCAACTGACGCCAAATAATTTTCCCGTCGCCTTTCGCGCCGCAGGTGCGTTGGCTGCGTTATTCAACCCCGGTCACTTACTTATGTAAGCTCCCGGGGATTTCATAACTTGCCGCCTTCCTGCAACACGAAATGCTTGGGAAAATGCGGTAGAAATTGTAGGCCGGGTAAGGCGCAACCGCCACCCGGCTTTCTTTTAGCGCTTCTCCCACCCGCTCTCCTGCGCCGTAAACCCTAACGCCTGCATAAACGCTGCCATCACGCCGCGGTCTTCCACGCCCACGTCGGCCATCCACCATGAGTTTACGTTCGGGTTTTCGCGGATCACTTCTTCAATTAAATACTGTCCCACACCGCGACGACGGGTCACGTCACGCACGCGCAGCGAGTCCAGCGCTCCCTCCGTGCCGCTCAGGGTCACGCGAACCGCGGCCAGCAGGCGCTCGTTGAAGCGCGCGGCATAAATGCGATGATTCTCGTCGACATGCAGCGACGAAGGGGAATATTCCGGCCAGATCTTGCCCAGGTCGATATGATCCTGGTCGCTAAAGGTCACCAGACGCACGATAGTCAGTTTCATTAGCAGCTTGTCCAAATCAAATTGAGTAGAGGCAGTGTACTCAATTTATTCACTCAGCGGCTTCCTCTTTTTATTCTCATTAACCAGGTTATTAGTTTTTTAGCAATGCAATGGGCAGTGTGAAAAAACATGGATCGAAAAATAAGCAGAATTTTAACCTGAATGGCAGCGATTTATTCGGCGCTTTGTACCGTTATTTTATGCTGCAAACTGCACTTTTATTTGTTTATCTCTGCCTGATTTCAGAATATTATCTTTCCTTAATCGCCTGAAAAATAGAGATTTTAGTCTGGTTTTTGACATAAAACTGCGCTAAACCATTAAAGGCACTGGTAAAAATAGCGTTGTTCATTAAAAGTACAGAATGCTTTTTAACCATAATAAAACAAAATATAAACACGACATCACGAATGGGGATTCTGAGATGAAAAGGAACGCGAAGACATTTATCGCGGGAATGGTTGCACTGGCGATCTCGCATGCGGCCATGGCGGAAGAGATTAAAGTTGCGGTAGTCGGTGCGATGTCCGGCCCTGTAGCCCAGTGGGGTGACATGGAGTTTAACGGCGCGCGTCAGGCCATCAAAGACATCAACGCCAAAGGCGGCATCAAGGGCGACAAGCTGGTAGGCGTGGAGTATGACGACGCCTGCGATCCGAAACAGGCCGTTGCGGTCGCCAACAAAATCGTCAACGACGGGATTCAGTACGTCATCGGCCACCTGTGCTCATCCTCCACCCAGCCCGCGTCCGATATCTACGAAGACGAAGGCATTTTGATGATCACTCCGGGCGCCACCAACCCGGAGCTGACCCAGCGCGGTTACCAGCACATCATGCGTACCGCCGGTCTGGACTCCTCCCAGGGGCCAACCGCGGCCAAATACATCCTCGAGACCGTTAAGCCACAGCGTATCGCCATCATTCATGACAAGCAGCAGTACGGCGAAGGCCTGGCGCGCTCCGTGCAGGACGGCCTGAAAAAAGGCGGCGCGAACATCGTCTTCTTCGACGGCATTACCGCAGGCGAAAAAGACTTCTCCGCGCTGATCGCCCGTCTGCAAAAAGAGAACATCGACTTCGTCTACTACGGCGGCTACTACCCCGAAATGGGCCAGATGCTGCGCCAGGCGCGCGCCACCGGTCTGAAAACCCAGTTTATGGGGCCAGAGGGCGTGGGCAACGCCTCCCTGTCAAACATCGCAGGGGATTCTGCCGAAGGCATGCTGGTGACGATGCCAAAACGTTATGACCAGGATCCGGCCAACAAGGCTATCGTGGATGCGCTCAAGGCGCAGAAGAAAGATCCGAGTGGTCCATACGTCTGGATCACCTACGCGGCTGTGCAGTCTCTGGCAACCGCATTGGAGCGTACCGGCAGCAAAGAGCCGCTGGATCTGGTGAAAGATTTAAAAGCACACGGGGCGAACACCGTGATTGGGCCGCTGAACTGGGATGAGAAAGGCGATCTGAAGGGATTTGAGTTTGGTGTCTTTAAGTGGCACGCCGACGGTTCGTCCTCGGTCGCCAAATAATTATCCCACCGCCCGGCTCACCGGGCGGGTATAAAAAGGTTTGCATATGTCCGAGCAGTTTCTCTACTTTTTGCAGCAGATGTTTAACGGCGTCACGCTGGGAAGCACCTACGCGCTGATCGCCATCGGCTATACGATGGTTTACGGCATTATCGGCATGATCAACTTCGCCCACGGCGAGGTGTACATGATCGGTAGCTACGTCTCCTTTATGATTATCGCCGCGCTGATGATGATGGGCATCGACAGCAGCTGGCTGCTGGTCGCCGCCGGGTTTGTTGGCGCGATCGTGATCGCCAGCGCCTACGGCTGGAGCATCGAGCGCGTGGCCTACCGGCCGGTGCGCAGCTCCAAGCGTCTTATTGCGCTGATTTCCGCGATTGGGATGTCGATCTTCCTGCAAAACTACGTCAGCCTGACCGAAGGTTCGCGCGACGTGGCGCTGCCTAGCCTGTTTAACGGCCAGTGGATTGTGGGGGCCAGCGAAAACTTCTCTGCCTCTATTACCACGATGCAGCTGGTGATCTGGGTCGTGACCTTTGTCGCCATGCTCGCCCTGACCCTGTTCATCCGCTACTCCCGCATGGGACGCGCCTGCCGCGCGTGCGCGGAAGACCTGAAGATGGCGAGCCTGCTCGGCATCAACACCGACCGCGTAATCGCCCTGACCTTCGTGATTGGCGCGGCGATGGCGGCGGTGGCTGGCGTGCTGCTCGGCCAGTTCTACGGCGTAATTAACCCGTACATCGGCTTTATGGCCGGGATGAAAGCCTTCACCGCGGCGGTACTGGGCGGCATCGGCAGTATTCCTGGCGCGATGATTGGCGGCCTGATCCTGGGCGTGGCGGAAGCGCTCTCCTCGGCGTACCTGAGCACCGAATATAAAGACGTGGTGTCGTTTGCCCTGCTGATTCTGGTTCTGCTGGTGATGCCTACCGGTATTCTGGGCCGTCCGGAGGTAGAGAAAGTATGAAACCGATGCATTTTGCAATGGCGCTGCTCTCTGCCGCCATGTTTTTCGTGCTGGCCAGCGTCTTTATGGGCGTCCAGCTTGAGCTGAATGGCACCAAACTCGTTGTCGATACTGCAGCTGATATTCGCTGGCAGTGGGTCTTTATCGGCACCGCCGTGGTGTTCCTGTTCCAGCTGCTGCGCCCGCTGTTCCAGAAAACGCTGAAAAATGTCTCCGGACCGAAATTCGTCCTGCCGGCGATCGACGGTACAACGGTCAAACAGAAGCTGTTCCTCGTGGCGCTGCTGGTGGCTGCCGTGGCGTGGCCGTTTATGGTGTCGCGCGGCACTGTGGACATCGCCACCCTGACCATGATTTACGTGATCCTCGGCCTCGGTCTGAACGTGGTGGTCGGTCTCTCTGGCCTGCTGGTGCTGGGCTACGGCGGTTTCTACGCTATCGGCGCGTACACCTTTGCGCTGCTGAACCACTATTACGGCCTGGGCTTCTGGACCTGCCTGCCGCTGGCGGGGCTGGTCTCTGCCGCCGCAGGCTTCCTGCTCGGCTTCCCGGTGCTGCGCCTGCGCGGTGACTACCTGGCGATTGTGACCTTAGGCTTCGGTGAAATCGTCCGTATCCTGCTGCTCAACAACACCGAAGTGACCGGCGGCCCGAACGGCATCAGCCAGATCCCGAAGCCGACCTTCTTCGGCCTGGAGTTCAGCCGTACCGCCCGCGAAGGCGGCTGGGATACCTTCAGCAACTTCTTCGGCATCAAATATGACCCCTCTGACCGCGTGATCTGGCTCTACCTGGTGGCGCTGCTGCTGGTGGTCATCACCCTGTTCGTGATCAACCGCCTGCTGCGCATGCCGCTGGGCCGAGCGTGGGAAGCGCTGCGCGAAGATGAGATCGCCTGCCGCTCTCTGGGCCTGAACCCGACCCGCATCAAACTGACCGCGTTCACCATCAGCGCCGCGTTTGCCGGTTTCGCCGGCACGCTGTTCGCCGCGCGTCAGGGCTTCGTCAGCCCCGAGTCGTTCACCTTTGCCGAATCGGCCTTTGTGCTGGCGATTGTGGTACTCGGCGGGATGGGCTCGCAGTTCGCCGTTATCCTCGCGGCCATCCTGCTGGTGGTCTCCCGCGAGCTGATGCGCGACTTTAACGAATACAGCATGCTGATGCTGGGTGGTTTGATGGTGCTGATGATGATCTGGCGTCCGCAGGGTCTGCTGCCGATGACGCGTCCACAGCTGAAGCTTAAGAATGTGGAAGCGAAAGGAGAGCAGGCATGAGTCAGCCATTATTATCCGTAAACGGTCTGATGATGCGTTTTGGCGGCCTGCTGGCGGTCAACAACGTGAACCTGGACCTGCATAAAAAAGAGATCGTCTCCCTGATTGGCCCGAACGGCGCGGGGAAAACCACGGTCTTTAACTGTCTGACCGGTTTCTACAAGCCGACGGGCGGCACCATCATGCTGCGCGACCAGCACCTGGAAGGGCTGCCGGGCCAGCAGATTGCCCGCATGGGCGTGGTGCGTACCTTCCAGCACGTGCGCCTGTTCCGCGAGATGACGGTGATTGAGAACCTGCTGGTGGCACAGCATCAGCAGCTGAAAACCGGCCTGTTCTCCGGCCTGCTGAAAACCCCGGCCTTCCGCCGCGCGCAGGAGGAGGCGCTCGATCGCGCCGCCACCTGGCTCGACCGTATCGGCCTGCTGCAGCACGCCAACCGTCAGGCGAGCAACCTGGCCTATGGCGACCAGCGTCGACTGGAGATCGTGCGCTGCATGGTGACCCAGCCGGAGATCCTGATGCTCGACGAACCGGCGGCGGGCCTCAACCCGAAAGAGACCAAAGAGCTGGACGAGCTGATTGCCGAGCTGCGCGATCATCACGACACCACCATCCTGCTGATTGAGCACGACATGAAGCTGGTGATGGGCATTTCGGACCGTATCTACGTGGTAAACCAGGGCACGCCGCTGGCAAACGGCACGCCGGAAGAGATCCGCAACAACCCGGACGTGATCCGCGCATACCTTGGTGAGGCATAAGATGGAAAAAGCGATGTTAACGTTCGACAAGGTCAATGCGCACTACGGCAAGATCCAGGCGCTGCACGACGTCAGCCTGCACATCAATCAGGGTGAAATCGTCACCCTGATTGGCGCCAACGGAGCGGGTAAAACCACGCTGCTCGGCACCCTGTGCGGCGACCCGCGCGCCACCAGCGGGCGGATTGTGTTCGATGGTAAAGACATTACCGACTGGCAGACCGCCAGAATCATGCGTGAGGCGGTGGCGATTGTCCCGGAAGGGCGTCGCGTCTTCTCGCGTATGACGGTGGAAGAGAACCTGGCGATGGGCGGGTTCTTCGCTCACCGCGATGAATACCAGACCCGCATCAAGTGGGTGTACGAACTCTTCCCGCGTCTGTGGGAGCGCCGCATTCAGCGTGCGGGCACCATGTCCGGCGGTGAACAGCAGATGCTGGCGATTGGCCGCGCGCTGATGAGCCAGCCGCGTCTGCTGCTTCTGGATGAACCGTCGCTCGGTCTGGCACCGATCATCATCCAGCAGATATTCGACACCATCGAGCAGCTGCGCAAAGAGGGGATGACCATCTTCCTCGTCGAGCAGAACGCCAACCAGGCGCTGAAGCTTGCTGACCGCGGCTACGTGCTGGAGAACGGCCGCGTGGTGCTGGAAGACACCGGCGACGCGCTGCTGGCGAACGAAGCGGTGCGGAGCGCTTACCTGGGCGGCTGAGCCGTCTGTATCGCCCGGTGGCGCTGCGCTTACCGGGCCTACAGGGATCGAGTAGGCCGGGTAAGGCGTAGCCGCCACCCGGCTTTTTCACATAAACCCCCTTCACACAACCATCATCCCCCTGACCCTTTACTGTCACTTATCTGTAAACAAACAGTTATTTTTCTGTCATTCGAGCATGTCATGTTACCTCGCGAGCATAAAACGCGTGATATCGCGCATCCGGCACAATAAGAGAGATGACAATGACATCGTTACGACACACAGCTTTGGGTCTGGCACTGGGTCTGGCTTTTGCGACGAACGCAATGGCTGTGACCACCATTCCGTTCTGGCATTCCATGGAAGGGGAGTTGGGTAAAGAAGTTGACTCCCTGGCGCAGCGTTTCAACGACACCCATCCGGATTACAAAATTGTGCCGGTGTACAAAGGTAACTACGAGCAGAGCCTGAGCGCGGGCATTGCCGCCTTCCGTACCGGCAACGCGCCTGCGCTGTTACAGGTGTATGAAGTGGGCACCGCCACCATGATGGCCTCCAAAGCCATCAAGCCGGTGTATGAAGTGTTCAAAGAGGCGGGTATCAACTTCGATGAATCCCGGTTCGTGCCGACCGTAGCGGGTTACTATACCGATTCCAAAACCGGTCACCTGCTGTCCCAGCCGTTTAACAGCTCCACGCCGGTGCTGTACTACAACAAAGACGCCTTCAAAAAAGCCGGTTTAGATCCGGAGCAGCCGCCAAAAACCTGGCAGGACCTGGCCGAATACACCGCGAAGCTGAAAGCGGCGGGCATGAAGTGCGGCTACGCCAGCGGCTGGCAGGGCTGGATCCAGATTGAAAACTTCAGCGCCTGGCACGGCCTGCCGGTGGCGACCAAAAATAACGGCTTCGACGGCACCGATGCGGTACTCGAGTTCAACAAGCCGGAGCAGGTGAAGCACATTGCACTGCTTGCCGATCTGAACAAGAAGGGCGACTTCAGCTACTTCGGGCGTAAAGACGAATCCACCGAGAAGTTCTACAACGGCGACTGCGCCATTACCACCGCCTCGTCCGGCTCGCTGGCGGATATTCGTCACTACGCCAAATTTAACTACGGCGTGGGCATGATGCCGTACGACGCTGACGTGAAGGGCGCGCCGCAGAACGCCATCATCGGCGGGGCGAGCCTGTGGGTGATGCAGGGTAAAGACAAGGGCACCTATAAAGGCGTGGCCGAATTCCTCGACTTCCTGGCGAAGCCGGAAAACGCGGCCGAATGGCACCAGAAGACCGGCTACTTGCCGATCACCAAGGCCGCGTACGACCTGACCCGCGAGCAGGGCTTCTACAGCAAAAACCCGGGCGCGGATATCGCGACGCGTCAGATGCTGAACAAGCCGCCGCTGCCGTTCACCAAAGGCCTGCGTCTGGGCAACATGCCACAGATCCGCACCATCGTGGATGAAGAGCTGGAAAGCGTGTGGACCGGGAAGAAAACCCCGCAGCAGGCGCTGGACTCTGCGGTAGAGCGCGGCAATCAGCTGCTGCGCCGCTTTGAGCAGTCGACTAAATCGTAATTTGTGATTCGCCCGGTGGCGCTGCGCTTACCGGGCCTACGATGTGCCCCATCCAGGCCGGGTAAGGCGTAGCCGCCACCCGGCATTGTTCAGGAACCCAATCTCCATGTCCTCATCCCGTCCGGTGTTTCGCTCCCGCTGGCTGCCGTACCTGTTGGTCGCGCCTCAGCTGGTCATCACCGTTATCTTCTTTATCTGGCCTGCGGGCGAAGCGCTGTGGTACTCGGTACAAAGCGTCGATCCGTTCGGGCTCTCCAGCCAGTTCGTCGGGCTGGACAACTTTACCGCGCTATTCCATGACAGCTACTACCTGGACTCCTTCTGGACGACGATCAGGTTCAGCGCGCTGGTGACCGTCAGCGGCCTTGTTGCCTCGCTGTTTTTCGCCGCGCTGGTGGACTACGTGGTGCGCGGCAGCCGCCTGTATCAGACCCTGATGCTGCTGCCTTACGCCGTGGCCCCCGCCGTTGCCGCTGTGCTGTGGATCTTCCTGTTTAACCCCGGACGCGGGCTGATTACTCACTTCCTGGCAGAGTTCGGCTACGACTGGAACCACGCCCAGAACAGCGGTCAGGCGATGTTCCTGGTGGTGTTCGCCTCGGTGTGGAAGCAGATCAGCTATAACTTCCTGTTCTTCTTTGCCGCGCTGCAGTCCATCCCGCGCTCGCTGGTGGAGGCCGCCGCGATTGACGGCGCAGGGCCGATTCGTCGCTTCTTCAGGCTGTCCCTGCCGCTGATCGCCCCGGTGAGCTTCTTCCTGCTGGTGGTTAACCTCGTCTACGCCTTCTTCGACACCTTCCCGGTGATCGACGCGGCCACCGCAGGCGGCCCGGTGCAGGCGACCACCACGCTGATTTACAAAATCTACCGCGAAGGTTTTGCGGGGCTGGATCTCTCTGCTTCTGCCGCCCAGTCCGTCGTGCTGATGTTCCTCGTCATCATCCTCACGGTGGTGCAGTTCCGCTATGTTGAAAGTAAGGTGCGCTACCAATGATTGAGAACCGTCGCGGGCTGACGATTTTCAGCCATACCATGCTGATTTTAGGGATTATCGTCATCCTGTTCCCGCTGTACGTGGCCTTTGTCGCCGCCACGCTGGACACCAAAGCGGTGTTCGACACGCCGATGACGCTGATCCCGGGCGGGCATCTTTTCGAGAACATGAAAACCATCTGGACCCAGGGCGTGGGCGCCAATAGCGCGCCGTTCTGGCTGATGATGCTCAACAGCTTCATCATGGCGTTCGGCATTACGGTGGGCAAAATTACGGTGTCGATGCTCTCGGCCTTCGCCATCGTCTGGTTTCGCTTTCCGCTGCGTAACCTGTTCTTCTGGATGATTTTCATCACCCTGATGCTGCCGGTGGAGGTGCGTATCTTCCCGACGGTGGAGGTGATTGCCAGCCTGAAGATGCTGGACAGCTACGCGGGCTTAACCCTGCCGCTGATGGCCTCGGCGACCGCCACCTTCCTGTTCCGCCAGTTCTTTATGACCCTGCCGGACGAGCTGATTGAGGCCGCGCGCATCGACGGTGCCTCCCCGATGCGCTTCTTCCGCGACATCGTGCTGCCGCTGTCGAAAACCAACCTTGCGGCGCTGTTTGTGATCACCTTTATCTACGGCTGGAACCAGTACCTGTGGCCGCTGCTGATTATTCAGGACGTCAACCTCGGCACCGCCGTGGCGGGCATCAAAGGCATGATTGCCACCGGTGAAGGCACCACCCTCTGGAACCAGGTGATGGCGGCGATGCTGCTCACCCTAATCCCACCCGTAGTCATTGTTTTAGCCATGCAGCGCGCGTTTGTCCGCGGCCTGGTCGATAGCGAGAAATAAGATGGCAGGTTTAAAACTTCAGGCAGTTACCAAAAGCTGGGACGGTAAAACCCAGGTCATTCAGCCGCTGACGCTCGACGTGGCGGACGGCGAATTTATCGTGATGGTCGGCCCATCCGGCTGCGGGAAGTCCACGCTGCTGCGCATGGTGGCGGGGCTGGAGCGCGTGACCTCGGGGGACATCTGGATTGACCGCCAGCGCGTCACCGAGATGGAGCCGAAAGACAGGGGCATCGCGATGGTGTTCCAGAACTACGCCCTCTATCCGCACATGAGCGTGGAGGAGAACATGGCCTGGGGGCTGAAAATTCGCGGCATGGGCAAAGGCCATATCGAGGAGCGCGTGAAAGAAGCCGCCCGCATTCTGGAACTCGACGGCCTGCTGAAGCGCCGCCCGCGCGAGCTTTCCGGCGGCCAGCGCCAGCGCGTGGCAATGGGGCGCGCCATCGTGCGTGACCCGGCGGTATTCCTGTTCGACGAGCCGCTGTCTAACCTCGACGCCAAGCTGCGCGTACAGATGCGCCTTGAGCTGCAGCAGCTGCACCGTCGTCTGAAAACCACGTCACTGTACGTGACTCACGATCAGGTCGAAGCCATGACTCTCGCCCAGCGCGTGATGGTAATGAACAAAGGCGTTGCCGAGCAGATTGGCACCCCGGTGGAAGTGTACGAAAAACCGGCCACCCGCTTTGTGGCGAGCTTTATCGGCAGCCCGGCGATGAACCTGCTGGAAGGGCGCATCAGCAACGCGGGCACCCACTTTGAACTGGAAAGCGGGATGGCGTTGCCGATCAACTGGTACTATCGTGGCTACGCCGGGCGTAAGATGACGCTCGGTATCCGCCCTGAGCATATTGGTTTAACCTCTCAGGCGGACGGCGGCGTGCCGCTGGTGATGGACACGCTGGAGATGTTGGGTGCAGATAACCTGGCGCACGGGCGCTGGGGCGAGCAAAAAATGGTGGTGCGCCTGGCGCATCAGGAGCGCCCGAAAGCGGGCAGCACGCTGTGGCTCCACCTGCCGGAAAACCATCTGCACCTTTTTGACGGTGAAACAGGACAACGAGTATGAGCAACTGGCCTTACCCCCACGTCGTCGCCCACCGTGGCGGCGGTAAGCTGGCCCCGGAAAACACCCTGGCGGCGATCGATGTCGGCGCGCGCTACGGCCACACGATGATCGAGTTCGACGCCAAGCTGTCGAAGGACGGCGAAATTTTCCTGCTGCATGACGACAATCTTGAACGCACCAGCAACGGCTGGGGCGTGGCGGGTGAACTGCCGTGGCGCGATCTGCTGAAGGTGGACGCCGGAAGCTGGTACAGCGGCGAGTTCAAAGGCGAACCGCTGCCCCTGCTGGCGGAAGTGGCCGATCGCTGTCGGCAGCACGGCATGATGGCGAACATCGAAATCAAACCGACCACCGGCACCGGGCCGCTGACGGGCAAAGTAATTGCCCTTGCCGCGCGCGAGCTGTGGGAAGGCATGACCGCGCCGCTGCTGTCGTCGTTTGACACCGACGCGCTGGAGGCCGCACAGGCAGCTGTACCTGAGCTGCCGCGCGGGCTGCTGCTGGACGAGTGGCGTGAGGACTGGCGTGAACTGACGGGCCGCTTAGGCTGCGTCTCTATCCATCTGAACCACAAGCTGCTGGATGAGGCGCGGGTGAAAATGCTGAAAGACGCGGGTCTGCATATTCTGGTCTACACCGTTAACAAACCCCAGCGCGCAGCCGAGCTGCTGCGCTGGGGCGTGGACAGTATCTGTACCGATGCGATTGACCAGATCGGCCCGAAATTTATTTATTGAGCATACTGCCGTTCTGCTGGATCGGCAGCATATGCTGCTGACCGCTGCTTTGCGACATCCCGCCCCCTAACATCCCGCCGTTTTTATTTGGCAGCGGCTGCTCGCGCACCTGTCCCTGCTGCACGCGCTGGGTGTTGGCGTTCATCTGGTTTTGCAGGCTCTGCTGCTGCATTTGGGTCTGCGTTCTCAGCTGCTGATTGAGCATCCCTTTCTGCTGCTGTTGCTGGCTCATCATCTCGGTCTGCATGCGCTGCTGGCTCGGGATAACGTAACCCTGCTGGTTCGGGTTATTCATGGTGTTGAGTGGCTGTGCGAGCGCGGCAAACGGGATCAGCGCCGCAATAATCATCAAGCGTTTCATTGTCATTTCCTCCTCTTGAGGCCTCTCTTAAGTTTACCCTGATTTCACCATGACGATGATTTTTTAGGAGTTGTGAACCAGGCTTAAGCGGGGAATATGGATCCCTTCACCTGGAGAACAATAATGATGAAACCAACCTTTTTGCGCTGGGTCGCCATCGCCGCGCTGATGGCAGGCGGTACTTTTAGCGTGGCGGCCAACCCGCCCGCGGCGCCTCCGGTCTCTTACGGCGTGGAGGAAGATGTTTTTCATCCCGTGCGGGCAACCCACGGCATGGTGGCCTCGGTTGACGCGCTGGCGACCCAAGTGGGCGTCGATATTCTCAAGCAGGGCGGTAACGCGGTGGATGCAGCGGTCGCGGTCGGCTATGCGCTGGCGGTAACGCATCCTCAGGCGGGGAATCTGGGCGGCGGCGGTTTTATGATGCTGCGCACCAAAGACGGCAAAACCACGGCCATCGATTTCCGTGAAATGGCGCCTTCTCAGGCGTCTCGGGACATGTTCCTCGACGACCAGGGGAACCCGGACAGCAAAAAATCCCTGACCTCGCATCTCGCGTCCGGCACGCCGGGCACCGTTGCGGGCTTCTCGCTGGCGCTTGAAAAATACGGCACGATGCCGCTGAACAAGGTGGTGCAGCCTGCCATCAGGCTGGCGCGGGAGGGATTTGTGGTCAATGACGCCCTGGCGGACGACCTCAAGACCTACGGCAGTGAAGTCATTCCCAATCACGAAAACAGCAAGGCGATTTTCTGGAAGGACGGCGAGCCGCTGAAGAAGGGCGATAAGCTGGTGCAGAAGAATCTCGCCAAAAGCCTGGAGCTGATTGCGGAGCACGGCCCGGACGCGTTCTACAAAGGGGCGATTGCCGACCAGATTGCGGAAGAGATGCAGAAGAACGGGGGGCTTATCACCAAAGCGGACCTGGCGGAATACAGGGCGGTGGAGCGCGAGCCGATTAGCGGCACCTACCGCGGCTACGAGGTGTTCTCCATGCCGCCGCCGTCCTCCGGGGGCATTCACATCGTGCAGATCCTCAATATTCTTGAAAACTTTGATATGCACAAGTTCGGCTTCGGCAGCGCGGATGCCATGCAGGTGATGGCGGAGGCGGAAAAACGCGCCTACGCCGACCGCTCGGAATATCTCGGCGATCCGGACTTCGTGAAGGTGCCGTGGCAGGCGCTGACCAACAAGGCGTATGCAAAATCCATTGCCGATCAGATCGACATCAACAAGGCTAAGCCGTCGAGCGAGATCCGCCCCGGCAAGCTGGCACCGTATGAAAGCAACCAGACGACGCACTTCTCGGTGGTGGATAAAGACGGCAATGCGGTGGCGGTGACCTACACGCTCAACACTACCTTTGGTACCGGGATTGTAGCGGGTAACAGCGGCATTCTGCTGAACAACGAGATGGATGACTTCTCCGCCAAGCCGGGCGTGCCGAACGTTTACGGGCTGGTCGGCGGCGATGCGAATGCGGTGGGGCCGAAGAAGCGTCCGCTGTCGTCCATGTCGCCAACCATCGTGGTGAAAGACGGGAAAACCTGGCTGGTGACCGGCAGCCCTGGCGGGAGCCGCATCATAACTACCGTGCTACAGATGGTGGTGAACAGCATCGACTTTGGCATGAACGTCGCCGAGGCGACCAATGCGCCGCGTTTCCATCATCAGTGGCTGCCGGACGAGCTGCGCGTGGAGAAGGGCTTTAGCCCGGACACCATCAAGCTTCTGGAGCAGCGCGGACAGAAGGTTGCGGTGAAAGAGGCGATGGGCAGCACCCAGAGCATTATGGTGGGGCCAGACGGCGCGCTGTTTGGCGCGTCGGATCCGCGTTCGGTGGATGATTTGACGGCGGGGTATTGATTATTCCCCTCACTCTAACCCTCTCCCCATAGGGGAGAGGGGAGTGTGTCACTTCATTCTCGCCATGAAGTACGCGTCCACATATTCGCCGTTGCGCAGGGCGTAGCGCTTGCCGGTGCCTTCAATTTCGAACCCGTGCTTTTTGTACACCGCGATTGCCGGTTCGTTATCAACAAATACCGTTAACTCAATGCGATCGACGCGCAGCCAGTTGTCGCACATATCAATCATGGTTCGCATCAGCGCGCTGGCAACGCCCCGATTTTGCCATTGCGCACCCACACAAATACCGAAATCGGCAACGTGGCTGCGACGCGGGCGTTGTGCGACGGCAATGCACAGGTGCCCGGCGACGGTCCCGTCGATACAAGCCACCAGCTGTTTAATGCCGGGCTGATCGGTTAGCCGGTCATGCCACATCTGCTCTGAGGGATGAGGAACCTGTAGCGTGTTGTGGTACACCTCCGGCTGGGCGTGGATCTGACGAATGGCATCGTAATCTCTCGGTTCAGCGTGGCGTATCACTATCTCACTCATTCCTTGTTCCTCAGTCGGTTAAAAGTCCCCTCCAACATCAATGACTTTAAAATTTGAGTCAACCGCTATTTTTTGCAAAAAGTATTGGACAAGTGCGAATGAGAATGATTATTATTGCTTTGCATTCAGGAGGACCCCTACGGGAACCTGAAAGCACGACATTGCTCACATTGCTTCCAGTATTACTTTAGCCAGCTTCTCGCTGGCTTTTTTTTTGTTATGGTTAAACTCAGTAACCTTCTAAAAGGACTGAGCCATGACACTACATTGCGCATTTATTGGATTTGGCAAAAGCACCACGCGTTACCACCTTCCGTATGTCCTCCACCGTAAAGACACCTGGCATGTGGCCCATATTTACCGCCGCCGCGCGAAGCCGGAAGAGCAATCCCCGCAGTATTCCCACATTCACTTCACCAGCGATCTCGATGAAGTATTGAATGACCCGCAGGTAAAGCTGGTGGTTGTCTGCACCCATGCCGACAGCCATTTTGACTATGCGAAATGCGCGCTCGAAGCGGGCAAGAACGTGCTGGTGGAAAAGCCGTTCACCCCGACCATTGCCGAAGCGAAAGCGCTGTTTACGCTGGCGAAAAGCAAAGGGCTAACCGTTACCCCGTATCAGAACCGTCGCTTTGACAGCTGTTTCCTGACGGCGAAAAAGGCGATTGAGAGCGGCAAGCTTGGCGACATTGTGGAAATCGAAAGCCACTTCGATTACTACCGCCCGGTGGCGGAAACCCAGCCCGGCCTGCCGCAGGACGGCTCGTTCTATGGTCTGGGCGTGCACACCATGGACCAGATCATCTCCCTGTTTGGCCGCCCGGACCACGTGGCTTACGACATCCGCAGCCTGCGCAATAAAGCCAACCCGGACGATACCTTCGAGGCGCAGCTGTTCTACGGCGACCTTAAGGCTACCGTTAAAACCAGTCATCTGGTGAAAATCGACTACCCGAAATTTATCGTTCACGGTACCAAAGGTTCGTTCATTAAGTACGGCATTGACCAGCAGGAGACCAGCCTGAAGGCCAACATCATGCCGGGCGAACCGGGCTTTGCGGCGGACGATTCCGTAGGCGTGCTGGAGTACGTGAACGACGAGGGGGTGACGGTCAAAGAAGAGCTGAAACCGGAAACCGGCGACTATGGCCGCGTCTACGATGCGCTGTATGAAACCCTCACCAACGGCGCGCCGAATTACGTCAAGGAATCTGACGTTCTGACCAACCTTGAAATCCTTGAACGGGCCTTCGAGCAGGCTTCTCCTGCCACGGTAACCCTCGCGAAATAAGCAAAAACGGCTCCTCTGGGCTTGTTCATAATTTTTGAACAGAGGAGTCAATTTTCACCCTCTATGATCCCCGACCGTTTGAGTCCACACTTACTCCATCGAAACGAACTGAGGGTGAAAACAATGATCTACTTACGCAAAGCAAACGAACGCGGTCACGCAAATCATGGCTGGCTGGACTCATGGCATTCATTCTCGTTTGCCGACTACTACGACCCGAACTTCATGGGCTTCTCCGCGCTGCGCGTGATTAACGACGACGTGATTGATGCAGGCCAGGGCTTCGGTACCCACCCGCACAAAGACATGGAAATCCTGACCTATGTGCTGGAAGGGGCGGTTGAGCACCAGGACAGCATGGGCAACAAAGAGCAGGTGCCGGCGGGCGAGTTCCAGATTATGAGCGCGGGTACCGGGGTGCGTCACTCTGAGTACAACCCGAGCAAAACGGAAAAACTGCACCTGTATCAAATCTGGATCATTCCAGAAGAGACCGGCATCACGCCACGCTACGAGCAGCGCCGCTTCGACGCGAAACAGGGCAAACAGCTGGTGCTGTCCCCGGACGCGCGTGAAGGTTCCCTGAAAGTGCATCAGGATATGGAACTGTACCGCTGGGCGCTGGCGAAAGACGAACAGTCCGTGCACCAGATTGCCGCCAACCGCCGCGTCTGGATCCAGGTGGTGAAAGGGGAAGTGTCTATCAACGGCACCAAAGCCACCACCGCCGATGGTCTGGCCGTCTGGGATGAGCAGGCGCTCTCCGTGCACGCCGACAGCGAAAGCGAAATCCTGCTGTTTGACCTGCCTCCGGTCTAAATAATTTCTCAACCTTCCCTTTAAACGGGGAAGGTTGAGCTTTGTCCGTGATAAACTGAGCAAATCTCTCACTTCAAGATTTCTCAGGACGATGAAAAAGAAACGCCCCGTACTTCAGGATGTCGCCGATCGCGTCGGTGTGACCAAAATGACGGTCAGCCGTTTTTTACGTAACCCGGAACAGGTTTCCGTGGCGTTGCGTGGCAAGATTGCCGCCGCCCTTGATGAACTGGGTTATATCCCCAACCGCGCACCCGATATTCTCTCCAATGCGACCAGCCGTGCGGTGGGCGTTCTGCTTCCTTCTCTGACCAACCAGGTTTTCGCTGAAGTTCTGCGCGGCATTGAAAGCGTCACCGATGCTTTTGGCTACCAGACCATGCTTGCTCACTATGGGTACAAGCCGGAACTGGAAGAGGAACGTCTTGAATCAATGCTTTCCTGGAACATTGACGGCCTGATTTTAACCGAACGTACCCACACTGCCCGCACGCTCAAAATGATTGAAGTCGCCGGTATTCCGGTGGTGGAGCTCATGGACAGCCAGTCGCCATGCCTCGACATCGCCGTTGGGTTCGATAACTTTGAAGCGGCTCGTCAGATGACAGCGGCGATCATCGCCCGCGGTCATCGTCATATTGCCTATCTGGGTGCGCGTCTTGATGAACGTACTATCATCAAACAGAAGGGATACGAGCAGGCGATGCTCGACGCAAATTTAACCCCGTACAGCGTGATGGTGGAGCAGTCCTCATCTTACACCTCGGGTATTGAGCTGATGCGTCAGGCACGACGCGAGTATCCGCAACTGGACGGTATTTTCTGTACCAACGATGACCTTGCGGTCGGTGCTGCGTTCGAATGCCAGCGTCTGGGGTTGAAGATCCCTGAGGATATGGCGATTGCCGGCTTCCACGGCCACGATATTGGTCAGGTGATGGAGCCGCGTCTGGCGAGCGTTCTGACACCGCGTGAACGCATGGGCCGCATTGGCGCAGAACGCCTGCTGGCGCGCATTCGTGGAGAGACGGTTACCCCTAAAATGTTAGATTTAGGTTTCACCTTGTCACCGGGTGGATCTATTTGAACTGACAAATTTGAAGTAGCTCACACTTATTCACTTCGCGCACGTTTGGATATTGCTTCTCTTTTGCCCCAGCAGGACAATGTTACCGATAACTGTTACCCGTAACAATTGACTGAGGGACACCCTTTGAGCACGACTAATCACGATCACCACGTTTACGTCCTGATGGGCGTGTCCGGTAGCGGTAAATCTGCCGTGGCGAGCGAAGTGGCGCATCAACTTCAGGCTGCGTTTCTTGATGGTGACTTCCTCCATCCGCGCAGCAACATCATGAAAATGGCCTCCGGCGAACCGCTGAACGATGACGACCGCAAACCGTGGTTGCAGGCGCTGAATGACGCCGCGTTCGCGATGCAGCGCACCAACAAAGTTTCCCTGATCGTCTGTTCCGCGCTGAAAAAAACCTACCGCGACCTGCTGCGCGACGGCAATCCGAACCTCTCGTTCATCTACCTGAAAGGCGATTTCGGGGTGATTGAAAGCCGTCTGAAAGCGCGTAAAGGCCACTTCTTTAAAACCCAGATGCTGGTGACGCAGTTCGAAGCGCTTCAGGAGCCGGGTGAAGATGAAAAAGACGTCTTAGTGGTTGATATCGATCAGCCGCTGGAAGGTGTTGTAGCCAGCACCATCGAGGTCATTAACAAAAGGCAGTAAGTTTTGAGTACATTAACGCTAGTTTTGACAGCAGTGGGTTCGGTATTGCTGCTGCTGTTTTTAGTGATGAAGGCGCGTATGCACGCCTTCGTTGCTTTGATGGTGGTTTCTATTGGTGCAGGTCTCTTTTCCGGTATGCCGCTCGACAAGATCGCCGCGACGATGGAAAAAGGGATGGGAGGCACGCTGGGCTTCCTGGCGATTGTGGTCGCGCTGGGCGCGATGTTTGGCAAGATTCTGCATGAGACGGGCGCGGTCGACCAGATTGCCGTCAAAATGCTCAAATCCTTCGGGCACAGCCGCGCGCATTACGCGATTGGCCTGGCCGGTCTGATTTGCGCACTGCCGCTGTTCTTTGAAGTGGCGGTGGTGCTGCTCATCAGCGTCGCCTTCTCCATGGCGCGCCATACCGGCACTAACCTCGTGAAGCTGGTCATTCCGCTGTTTGCGGGCGTGGCGGCGGCTGCGGCGTTTCTGCTGCCAGGGCCGGCGCCGATGCTGCTGGCCTCCCAGATGCACGCCGATTTTGGCTGGATGATCCTGATTGGCCTGTGTGCGGCCATCCCGGGGATGATTATTGCCGGGCCGCTGTGGGGCAACTTCATCAGCCGCTACGTCGAGTTGCACATCCCGGACGACATCTCCGAGCCGCACCTGGGCGAAGGCAAAATGCCGTCCTTCGGCTTTAGTCTTTCTTTGATCCTGCTCCCGCTGGTGCTGGTGGGCCTGAAAACCATCGCCGCGCGCTTTGTGCCGGTCGGTTCTGCCGCGTACGAATGGTTTGAGTTCATCGGTCACCCGTTCACGGCGATTCTGGTGGCGTGTCTGGTGGCGATTTACGGCCTGGCGATGCGCCAGGGAATGCCAAAAGACCGCGTGATGGAGATCTGTGGTGCGGCGTTGCAGCCTGCGGGTATTATCCTGCTGGTGATCGGTGCCGGCGGCGTGTTCAAGCAGGTGCTGGTGGATTCCGGCGTGGGCCCGGCTCTGGGTGAAGCACTGACCGGAATGGGCCTGCCGATTGCGGTAACCTGCTTCGTGCTGGCTGCGGCGGTGCGTATCATTCAGGGTTCCGCCACCGTGGCGTGTTTAACCGCCGTGGGTCTGGTGATGCCGGTGATTGAACAGCTGAACTACTCCGGTGCCCAGATGGCCGCGCTGTCTATCTGCATCGCGGGCGGTTCGATTGTCGTCTCGCACGTTAACGACGCCGGCTTCTGGCTGTTCGGCAAGTTTACCGGTGCGACCGAAGCGCAAACCCTGAAAACCTGGACGCTGATGGAAACCATCCTCGGCACCACCGGGGCCATTGTCGGGATGATTGCCTTTACGCTGCTGAGTTGAATGCGGTGATTTAACAAGGCTCAAAACTAAGGCCCGGTAGCGTTAGCGCTTACCGGGCCTTTTTTATTATCCAGGGCATCAGGCCGGGCCATAACCCGGCATTGTGTTACTCGCCCTGCGTCGCGCTCTCAATCGTCAAGCGCACATCCGACGTAATCAGTTCAGCCAGCATCTGGTAAACCTTCAGCGTCTCTTCCGGCTCGGCATCGCCCGTATCGCTGATGAAGCCTTCGTCACGCAGCGTCAGCACCAGCGAGCTGAATACCGCCTTGTCGAAGAATTCCGGGGCGTTAATGCCGTGCAGAACGGACAGCCGCTGCGCCAGCGTCCGGCTCTCTTTCTCCAGCGTGCCGCGGTTGATGGACGGGTTCGCGCTCAGCAGCCAGAACGTAATGGCGTAGCGCTGCAGCGTTTCGCGCGCACCGGCCGCCAGCAGTTGCAGGGTACGGGAGCGTGACGGATTGATGTGCAGCTCGTCGTTCGCAACGGTGATCAGCCCCTGACGGCGCAGCTCTTCCGTCAGTTTATCCAGCTCAACGGCCAGCTCTTCCTTGCTCCAGCGCAGGAATAGCTCCGCTTTAAGCATCGGGTAGAGCGTCTCAACGTGGCGCAACAGCTCCTGACGTGTAATACGGCGATGCTGGGTGATAATGGCCGCCATGAGCGATGGAAGCATCAGCATATGAGCGATG
Source organism: Enterobacter sp. 725m/11 (assembly GCF_011683705.1). Classification (NCBI taxonomy): domain Bacteria; kingdom Pseudomonadati; phylum Pseudomonadota; class Gammaproteobacteria; order Enterobacterales; family Enterobacteriaceae; genus Enterobacter; species Enterobacter sp. 725m/11. The sequence goes on from NZ_JAAQOK010000010.1 coordinate 39,588, forward strand.
TTGTTGCGGTAGTACGTCATCAGTACAGCCTGCTCGCGCGGCAGAATGATGATATCGCCGATCGTATCTTTTTCGACTTCGAACTTGTTCATCTGCAGCGCGTGATCGATAAGCTCGCTGGCGGTAGCAGAAGGAGCTGTCGAATCAACCGAGTATGGCACGTTGCGCATCATGTCCAGATAGCAGTCCAGCTGCTCCGTGAGCTGTTCACGGGTCAGGGAACGCTGACGTGAAGCCAGCAGCGCCGTACAGCACAGGTTCATCGCATTGGCCGCACCGGCGTTGTTAATGCGCACCATCAGCTCGGACGCGATACCGTTCACCGTTGGCGTCAGCCAGGCCGGACGCACCGCTTCGATAGGATCGATAGACTCGCGCCAATCCGGAACATGATGGTTCAGATACGTCATCAGCGGCATCGGCTCGCCAAAGTTTACGTAGCCCTGACCCAGGTTGCGTAACTTGCTCAGGCCGCGCAGCATCTGCGGCAGGCTCTCTTTCTCTTTGGTCGCACCGCGCAGCTCTTTCGCGTAGGTGCCCACTTCCATCACGTGCTCATAGCCAATGTAAATTGGCACGAGCGTGATTGGACGCGTACCGCCGCGCAGCATCGCCTGAATGGTCATCGACAGCGTGCCGGTCTTCGGATCGAGCAGACGACCGGTACGGGAGCGCCCGCCCTCCACGAAGTACTCTACGGAGTAGCCACGGCTGAACAACTCGCCGAGATACTCGCGGAACACGGTGGAGTAGAGCTTGTTGCCCTTGAAGGTACGACGAATAAAGAACGCACCCAGGCGGCGGAAAATCGGGCCTGCTGGCCAGAAGTTCAGGTTAATACCGGCGGCAATGTGCGGCGGTACCAGTCCCTGGTGATAGAGCACGTAGGAGAGAAGCAGGTAGTCCATGTGGCTGCGGTGGCAGGGGACATAGACAATCTCATGACCATCGTGCGCCAGCTGACGAACACGCTCAGCGTTATGCACGTTGATGCCCTGATACAGGCGGTTCCAGGTAAAGCCGAGAATACGATCGGACAGGCGAATCATCTCGTAGGAGAAGTTCGCTGCGATCTCTTCCATCAGCGCAATGGCGTTCTGCTGGGCTTTCTCATGGGAAATTTTCTTGCTGCGCGCTTCGTCTTCAACGGCGCGGGCGATCGCTTTGGAGGCCAGCAGCTTGTTGAACAGGTCCTGACGCGCCGGAAGACGTGGCCCTACGGCCGCCAGGCGCTGACGGGCGAAGTGCATACGTGCCACGCGCGCCAGTTTTTGCGCGATGATCTTGTCAGTGCCGTGCTCGTCCGCCATTCGGCGAAGGGAGACGGAAGGGGAGAAGCGCACAAAGCTGTCGCGTCCCAGCCAGGAGACCGCGAAGAATTTCTGGATGCCGTTAAGCATGCGCAGCGGCGGGTTCTCTTCGCCTTTTTCGCGGCCCGGACGGCGACCAAACATCACCGATACCGGCACCATCTGCACATCCAGGTCAGGATTGCTGCGGTGCAGGTCGAGATAGTCGTGGAACAGCTTGATGGACTCTTCTTTCGGTGTGTAATAGGTAAACACGCGCGGCCCGCCGTGAATGAACACGTAGCGCGGCAGCAAAGTACCGTCAACTTCCAGTGGTTCAAGCGGATCGGGTAAATCATGCGCCAGACACTGGGCACGGAGCGTTAGCAGGTCTGCCTTAGAGTTATAAGGCAAAACGTACATAATAGGGCGCGACGTATCGAGCCCCAGTTCCAGCGCGGGTTCTGCTGGGATAGACTTGCTTTTTACCAGTATGCTTAATGGTAAATTAAGTAATTTGTAGTAAATTCGTGGCCAGCCGGACATAAACGATGTAAAGCCTCTGGTTAATAATGCAATTGCGGCGCAAGGATAACAGAAAGCGCGCAAAATTTCTGTTGTTACCCGTCATACTTCAGGCGGCAGCGAAACGCGCTGCAGCTCCTGTTACTGACGCTCTTTTTTAAAAAAGGTTCTTTTAATGGCCAATAATACCACTGGGTTGACGCGTATCATCAAAGCCGCCGGCTATTCATGGAAAGGTTTCCGTGCCGCGTGGGTCAATGAAGCTGCTTTTCGCCAGGAAGGTGTCGCCGCTATCGTCGCGGTTATCATCGCCTGTTTCCTTGATGTAGATGCCATTACCCGCGTGCTTCTCATCGGTTCCGTACTTCTGGTGATGATAGTGGAAATTCTCAATAGCGCTATTGAGGCCGTGGTCGACCGGATCGGCTCTGATTTTCACGAGCTCTCTGGCCGCGCGAAAGATATGGGCTCCGCCGCTGTCCTGCTGGCGATTATCACCGCAGCCATTACCTGGGTCACGCTGCTTTGGTCACATTTCCGATGATGCTCGAGGAATAATTAAGTCCCTGGTTTTTTGTGCAGTTTTTGGTTCCAAAATCGCCTTTGACTGTATATACTCACAGCATAACTGTATATACACCCAGGGGGCGGAATGAAAGCATTAACGACCAGGCAGCAAGAGGTGTTTGATCTCATTCGGGATCATATCGGCCAGACGGGTATGCCACCCACGCGTGCGGAAATCGCACAGCGTCTGGGTTTCCGTTCTCCGAATGCTGCCGAGGAACACCTGAAAGCGCTGGCGCGTAAGGGTGTGATTGAGATTGTGTCAGGCGCGTCGCGTGGTATCCGCCTGCTGGTGGAAGAAGAGACGGGCATTCCGCTGATAGGCCGCGTTGCCGCAGGTGAACCGCTGCTGGCACAACAGCATATAGAAGGTCACTACCAGGTCGATCCTGGTATGTTCAAGCCGAGCGCTGATTTTCTGCTGCGCGTTAGCGGGATGTCGATGAAAGACATCGGCATTCTTGATGGCGACCTTCTGGCCGTTCACAAAACGCAGGATGTGCGAAACGGCCAGGTGGTGGTTGCGCGCATTGATGACGAAGTGACCGTTAAGCGCCTGAAAAAACAGGGTAACACTGTTCAGCTGTTGCCCGAAAACAACGAGTTCACCCCGATTGTGGTCGACCTCCGCGAACAGAGCTTCTCTATTGAAGGTCTGGCTGTTGGCGTGATTCGTAACGGCGAATGGCTGTAATCTCTTCCTGACAGGCTACGCTTCCGCTGTAGCCTGCTTCATTTACCCTTCCCGGTATCTCTCATGTCACTGCTGACGGCATCTGATAAGGCATTGTGGCGTCTTGCCCTGCCGATGATTTTCTCCAATATCACCGTGCCCTTGCTGGGTCTGGTCGATACGGCCGTTATTGGTCATCTCGATTCCCCTGTTTATCTTGGCGGCGTGGCGATTGGCGCGACGGCAACCAGCTTTCTGTTTATGCTGCTGCTCTTTTTGCGTATGAGCACCACCGGGCTCACCGCACAGGCGTATGGTGCGAAAGATCCGTTACGTCTGGCGCGTGCGCTGGTGCAGCCGCTGATCCTGGCGCTTGGCGCGGGGGTACTCATTGTTTTACTGCGCACGCCCCTGATAGACCTTGCGCTCCATGTTGTTGGTGGCAGCGAGGCGGTACTGGAGCAGGCGCGTCGCTTCCTGGAAATCCGCTGGCTCAGCGCGCCCGCTTCGCTGGCAAACCTGGTTCTGCTGGGTTGGTTACTGGGTGTGCAATACGCCCGTGCGCCAGTGATTTTGCTGGTCGTGGGAAACCTTCTCAACATTGTGCTCGATCTCTGGCTGGTGATGGGCCTGCATATGGACGTGCGCGGGGCGGCACTGGCAACGGCGATTGCCGAATACGGAACCTTACTCATTGGGCTGTGGATGGTCTGGCGCGTGCTGGCCCTGCGCGGGATATCCCTCGTAATGCTGAAAACCGCATGGCGCGGCAATATCCGTAAACTGCTGGCGCTCAACCGTGACATCATGCTGCGCTCGCTTCTGCTACAACTCTGTTTTGGCGCATTGACGGTTTTTGGTGCCCGTCTTGGGCCTGAGATCGTCGCGGTGAATGCGGTCCTGATGACATTGCTGACGTTTACCGCCTACGCGCTGGACGGCTTCGCCTACGCCGTTGAGTCGCATTCCGGGCAGGCGTACGGCGCTCGGGAAAGTGGGCAGCTTAGGGATGTCTGGCGGGCAGCCTGTCGACAAGCGGGACTGGTCGCGCTGGCGTTTGCACTGATTTATGCCTGTTTTGGCCGTGACATTATTGCATTACTAACTTCGATCCCGGCTTTACGCGAGCTGGCGAGCCACTATCTCATCTGGCATGTCGTCTTACCGGTGGTCGGCGTCTGGTGTTATCTGCTGGACGGCATGTTTATCGGTGCGACGCGCGGAGCGGAAATGCGCAACAGTATGGCGGTTGCGGCGGCGGGGTTTGGTTTGACGCTGCTGACGCTTCCGTGGCTGGGGAATCACGGTTTGTGGCTGGCGCTTGCGGTCTTTCTCTCGCTGCGCGGCCTCTCGCTTGCCTTTATCTGGCATCGCCACTGGCAAAATAATACCTGGCTTCCTTCCCGTCACGATATATCGTGACGGTTAAAGATTCCGAATATGAAATCAACCGCCGAATCCTTAGCTACAATTATTATCACGTCCAGCAGAAAAGAACGTAACGGACGTTACGACCCGACGCTTAACTAAGAGGACACGATGATGAATAAAGACGAAATCGGCGGCAACTGGAAGCAGTTCAAAGGTAAAGCGAAAGAACAGTGGGGTAAGCTGACTGATGACGATATGACCGTCATTGAAGGCAAGCGCGATCAGCTTGTCGGTAAAATTCAGGAACGTTACGGCTACGCGAAAGATCAGGCGGAAAACGAAGTCAAAGACTGGGAAACCCGTAACGACTACCGCTGGTAGCGCTGAATAACCCACAGAGGCGGCTTAAGAGCCGCCTTTCTTTTGCTGCTGACGCGGCTTTTTCTTTATCAGAATTGAGTGGTCGTGCTGACACGCATCCTGATGTCGACAGGCTTCCACCTCAACGCATGCAGAACACAGCCCGTGCGCTTCAATCACGTTATGACGCAGGGCAAAACCCATTTTTGCCGCCAGCGTGTGCATAATGTCCTCTACGCCTTCCGCTCCCTCTTCTTTCACTACGCCGCAACGATCGCAGATAAACATGGCCGATGTATGCGTTGGCTGATCGAAAAGATGGCACAGGACATAGCTGTTTGTGGATTCGACTTTATGCACAAACCCTTGTTCCAGCAGGAAATCCAGCGCGCGATACACCGTGGGCGGTTTAGCCTGCGGCTCGCTTTCGCGGAGCAGGTCGAGCAGATCGTAGGCGCTGATCGCCCCCTGTTGCAGGCTCATCAGGCGCAAGACTTCAAGGCGCTGCGGGGTCAGGCGCACATTGCGTTGCGCGCACAGCTTTTCGGCCTGCGCTAACAGCTCTTTTGTGGACTTATCCATTTAGCACCTCGGATGTTCTGGGAGATAAAACCCTCACTTTATCATGTTCTGGCAAAAACACCGATATCCGCCAGGCTGTGCTATACCTGACGCATCGCAAACCGGGAATGTAACAATGAAAAAACCAGACTGTATCAAGCACTGGCGCGACGTAGAAGGGGCAGATGACGCCACCTACCCCGACAGTAACGAGCTTTTTTCCATCGGATCGCCGCTGGCGCGCAGCCTGGGCCTCAGGCGTATAGGCATTCATCATGAACGTTTACCGCCGGGGCGTCGGACGTCCTATCCCCATGCGGAAAGTGACGAAGAAGAGTTTATCTACGTGCTTGAGGGCTATCCTGAAGCCTGGATTAATGGTTATTTGTGGAAACTCGAACCCGGAGACAGCGTGGGCTTTCCCGCCGGAACGGGGGTGTGCCACACCTTTATCAACAACACAGAGGAAGAGGTTCGGCTACTGGTGGTGGGGGAGGCCAACAAGAAGCACAACCGCATCTACTATCCGTTCAATCCGGTTTATGCCGCCACGCGGGAAGATCGCTGGGTAGACCATCCGCCACAGTTTTTTGGGCCGCACGATGGAAAACCTGGGAAAAAATAATTTCCTCTTCTATAAATATTGAGGGCCGTCACAAATTACAACAGGCCGTAAGGAAGTTTTACTTAGGGAATGAATTAGCGGGTCTTTTTATCTTTATTCACAGCAATAGTTCGCGCCTGTTTGGGGGATAACAGACAGGGGTTATTTCATAACAGACTATAAGACGGGCATACTGTGAAAAAACATTTTAAATTTTCGGTGGTTAGCATCGCTGTCTCCTTGTTTATGGCAAATCAGGCGGGAGCAGCCAATACCTGGACAGAATCACGTAGTGACGCGATGGGGGGCACCGGCGTTGCTTCGGGCAATTATGGTAGCGGGGCGTTAATTAACCCCGCGCTGCTGGCAAAGGCAAAACCGGACGATGACGTGACGGTCATTTTGCCGTCCGTTGGGGTGCAGGTAACGGATGAGGACAATCTTCAGGATGAAATTGATACCATCAACGATAAAATCAATCACTATAAGGATGTGGTTGATAATCTTACGCCAATCGAGGTTATTACTAATCCGTTAGGCTCCATCAACCAGTTCCAGGGCGCGGCCAAAGATCTGGCCGATGAGCTGGACTATCTCAAGGGCAAAACCGCTCGCGCGACGGCAGGAGCAGGCCTTGCCGTGAGTATCCCTAACGATGTGCTTTCCGTGGCCTTTATGGCGAAAGGGTACGCCCATGGCCGGGTAAGTTCGTCTATCGACCAGCAGGATATTGATTATCTGCGCGGTATTCAAAGAAGCAATCTGGTGGCTGCCGGCGTTGCCCTGGACGCTGCGCTGAATGGCACGGACCAGATCACTAAAAACCTCAACTCAACGGCGTCCGGTCGGGCGGCGATTATCTCCGACTACGGTATTGCCGTTGCCCGCCAGTTTGACCTTGGCGGCGTTCCGGTTTCCGTGGGCGTGACGCCAAAACTGCAAAAAAGCTGGATCTATAACTACACCACCTCGATCTACGATTACGACAGTAATAAGTGGAACGATAGCCGCTACCGTACAGACGATACCGGCTTTAACGTCGATGCCGGTATTGCCGCTGATTTTGGCGAAAACTGGACGGTCGGCGTGAGCGGGCAAAACCTGATGTCGCGCGATATCGACACCAAAGATATCCGCATCCGCAACGGGCGTACGGGGGAAGTGGTGAGCTATAAAGACACCTACCAGATCCGTCCGCTGGTGACCGCGGGCGCTGCCTGGCACAACGATCTGGTGACCCTGACCGCCGATGGCGATCTGACCGAAACCAAAGGCTTTAAGAGCGAAGATACGTCGCAGTATGTTGGGGTCGGTGCTGAAGTGACTCCGCTGAGCTGGCTGGCGGTGCGTGCCGGTTATCGTGCGGATATGAAAGGGAACGACAGCAACGTCTTTACCGGCGGTGTCGGTTTCGCGCCGTTCAATACCGTTCATGTTGACCTGATGGGTCTGTATGGCGAGGACGAAACCTGGGGCGCAGGAGCTCAGCTGAGCATGACGTTCTAAAGTACACCGGAGGCGCTGCGCCTCCGGCTTTTCTTTGTGCTATAGTAGCGCCCCTTTTCCACCAGATGCTTAAAACTTCGCCATGTCGTCAGAACACCAGACCGCTTTTCCTGCACACCGTTTCTCTATTGCGCCAATGCTCGACTGGACGGACAGACACTGCCGCTATTTCCTGCGCCAGCTCTCCCGCCATACGCTGCTGTACACCGAAATGGTGACCACGGGCGCAATTATTCACGGTAAGGGCGACTACCTGGCATACAGTGAAGAAGAGCATCCGGTTGCGCTGCAGCTGGGGGGCAGCGATCCGGTCGCGCTGGCCCAGTGTGCAAAGCTGGCGGAAGAACGCGGCTACGACGAGATCAACCTGAACGTCGGCTGCCCTTCCGACCGCGTGCAAAACGGCATGTTCGGCGCCTGTCTGATGGGCAACGCACAGCTGGTGGCGGACTGCATTAAAGCGATGCGCGATGTGGTCTCCATTCCGGTGACGGTCAAAACCCGTATCGGCATCGACGACCAGGACAGCTACGAATTCCTGTGCGATTTCATCAATACGGTGTCAGGGAAAGGCGAGTGTGAGATGTTTATCATCCACGCCCGCAAAGCCTGGCTTTCAGGCCTTAGCCCGAAAGAGAACCGTGAGATCCCGCCGCTGGACTACCCGCGCGTGTACCAGCTGAAACGTGATTTCCCGCACCTGACGATGTCAATCAACGGCGGTATTACGTCGCTGGAAGAGGCGAAAGCGCACCTTGAGCATATGGATGGCGTGATGGTTGGGCGCGAGGCGTATCAAAATCCGGGCATTCTGGCGACGGTCGATCGCGAAATCTTTGGCGTTGCAGGCGCAGACACCGATCCGGTTACCGTCGTGCGTGCCATGTACCCTTACATTGAGCGCGAGTTGAGCAATGGCACCTATCTTGGCCACATCACCCGCCATATGCTTGGCCTGTTCCAGGGTATTCCGGGCGCGCGCCAGTGGCGTCGCTACCTCAGTGAGAACGCGCATAAAGCCGGTGCCGATATTGAGGTGCTGGAGCATGCGCTGCGGCTGGTGGCGGATAAGCGATAATTTCGCTAAAAGATCGTCAAATTCACCACGCCCTGCGGATCCTAGCGGGGCGTTTTTCTTTAAGAACAATATGTTAGCTTTGGCATGATTCTTGTAATGATTGCAGCATCATTCGGGAACTCGTGGGAGAGCACCATGCTTGAACTACTTTTTGTGATTGGCTTTTTTGTCATGCTGATGGTCACGGGCGTGTCGCTGCTCGGCATTCTGGCCGCGCTCGTTGTGGCTACGGTAGTTATGTTTATCGGTGGATTATTTGCCCTGACGATCAAACTGCTGCCGTGGCTGCTGCTGGCTATCGCCGTGGTGTGGGTAATACGGGCGATTAAAGCGCCAAAACTGCCGACTTATCAGCGCAATAACCGCTTCCGTTACTAAGGTATTGAGGGGTTCGTCACATACTTGTAACTTTTCCGGCAGCATGGCTTAGAACAGAATAGGATTTACTTATCGAATCTGTCACTATGGCTGCCGCTACAGAATTCATCGAGCTGTACCCTACATACAGCCGAACTAAAAAAAGAAAGGGCTTCCCACGGGAAGCCCAATTTCTTTTTGGGGGTCAGGGAATTAGCAAACTTGAACCCTGCGTCGCCCGGCTTTCCAGCACCTCATGCGCGCGCTGCGCATCGGTTAGCGGGTATTTCTGCGCATCCGCCACATCCACCTTAATCACGCCGCTGGCTATTAGCGAGAACAGCTCGTTGCTGGCTTCCTCCAGTTCTTCCCGGTTGGTGATGTAACCCTGCAAAGAAGGGCGCGTCACGTACAGCGACCCTTTCTGATTCAGAATGCCGAGATTGACGCCGGTGACAGCGCCTGAGGCGTTACCAAAGCTCACCATCAGCCCGCGACGCTGCAGGCAGTCCAGCGACGCTTCCCAGGTGTCTTTCCCCACCGAGTCATACACGACGCGTACTTTTTTGCCGCCGGTGATCTCTTTTAGCCGCTCGACGATGCTCTCTTCCCGATAGTTGATCACCTGCCACGCGCCCGCGTCCAGCGCACGCTGGGCTTTTTGCGCACTGCCTGTGGTGCCGATCAGCTTCGCGCCTAAGGCTTTCGCCCACTGGCAGGCAATCAGCCCCACGCCACCGGCGGCAGCATGAAACAGGAACTGCTCATCGGGCTTAATTTCGTAGGTTTTGCGCAGCAGGTAATAGACCGTCAGCCCTTTCAGGAAGGAGGCCGCCGCCTGCTCAAAGGAGATGGCGTTAGGCAGCAGGGCGGCTTTATCCGCCGGGACGTTGTGGATGGAGCTGTAAGCGCCCAGGGCAGACTGTGCATACACCACACGATCGCCTTCTTTAATGTGCTTAACCGCACTGCCCACTTTGCTGACGATGCCGGCCGCTTCAGTGCCCAGGCCGCTCGGCATTGACGGAGGCGGGTAGAGCCCGCCGCGAATATAGGTATCAATGTAGTTAATGCCGATGGCTTTGTTTTCAACCTGAATTTCGTTCTCGCCAGGCGCAGCGGGGGTAAACTCCACCGCTTTCAGCACTTCAGGACCGCCGTGTTTCTGGAACTCAATGCGCGTTGCCATGCTCCCTCCGTAAGAAAAATATGGTAATCTTTCGACCCACTCTTTATCTCGGTAACTCCATTCACTATGGCAGGAAACAAACCCTTCAACAAACAGACTGAACCTCGCGAGCGTGATTTCCAGGTCGCAGGGTTAAAAGTCCCGCCGCACTCGATTGAAGCGGAACAGTCGGTGTTGGGCGGTTTAATGCTGGATAACGAACGCTGGGACGACGTCGCCGAGCGTGTAGTGTCTGAAGATTTCTACACCCGTCCGCACCGCCATATCTTTACCGAAATGGCGCGCCTGCAGGAGTCCGGCAGCCCGATTGACCTGATCACGCTCGCGGAATCGCTGGAGCGTCAGGGGCAGCTGGACAGCGTCGGCGGCTTTGCCTACCTGGCAGAGCTGTCAAAAAACACGCCAAGTGCGGCGAACATCAGCGCTTACGCCGACATCGTGCGCGAACGTGCCGTCGTCCGCGAGATGATCTCGGTAGCGAACGAAATCGCCGAAGCCGGATTCGACCCGCAGGGCCGCACCAGCGAAGACCTGCTCGACCTTGCTGAGTCCCGCGTCTTTAAAATCGCCGAAAGCCGTGCCAACAAAGATGAAGGCCCGAAAAACATCGCCGACGTGCTCGACGCCACCGTTGCGCGTATAGAGCAGCTTTTCCAGCAGCCGCACGACGGCGTGACCGGGGTGAACACAGGCTATGACGATCTGAACAAAAAAACTGCCGGTTTACAGCCGTCGGATTTAATTATCGTCGCGGCGCGTCCGTCGATGGGTAAAACGACATTTGCGATGAACCTCGTCGAAAACGCGGCGATGTTGCAGGATAAGCCGGTGCTTATTTTCAGTCTCGAGATGCCCTCGGAGCAGATTATGATGCGTTCTCTGGCATCCCTGTCGCGCGTGGATCAGACCCGCATCCGTACCGGCCAGCTCGACGACGAGGACTGGGCGCGCATCTCCGGCACCATGGGCATTCTGCTGGAAAAACGGAACATCTACATCGATGACTCCTCCGGCCTTACGCCGACGGAAGTGCGCTCCCGCGCGCGCCGCATCGCCCGTGAACACGGCGGCATCGGCCTTATCATGATCGACTACCTTCAGCTGATGCGCGTCCCGTCGCTCTCCGACAACCGTACGCTGGAAATTGCAGAGATTTCCCGCTCGCTCAAGGCGTTAGCTAAAGAGCTGCACGTGCCGGTAGTGGCGCTGTCGCAGCTTAACCGCTCCCTGGAACAGCGTGCAGACAAACGCCCGGTCAACTCCGACCTGCGTGAATCCGGCTCCATTGAGCAGGATGCCGACTTAATCATGTTCATATACCGTGATGAGGTCTATCACGAGAACAGCGACCTGAAAGGGATCGCCGAAATTATTATTGGTAAGCAACGTAACGGCCCCATCGGTACGGTACGTCTGACCTTTAACGGACAGTGGTCGCGTTTCGACAACTATGCCGGTCCTCAATATGATGATGAGTAATTTCTAAGGAATTCAAATGCAAGCGGCAACTGTTGTTATTAACCGCCGCGCTCTGCGACACAACCTGCAACGTCTGCGTGAACTGGCGCCCGCCAGCAGGCTCGTTGCAGTCGTGAAAGCGAACGCTTACGGACACGGTCTTCTTGAGACCGCGCGAACGCTCCCCGATGCCGACGCCTTTGGCGTCGCCCGTCTCGAAGAAGCTCTCCGCCTGCGCGCAGGCGGCATTACGCAACCGATTCTGCTCCTCGAAGGCTTTTTTGAAGCCTCGGATCTGCCGACCATTGCAGACCAGCAGCTGCATACGGCTGTCCATAACGAAGAACAGCTGGCCGCGCTGGAAACGGCTGAACTGAGCGAGCCGGTCACCGTCTGGATGAAGCTCGACACGGGCATGCACAGGCTGGGCGTGCGTCCGGAAAACGCGGAGGCGTTTTATCAGCGTTTGTGCCAGTGCAAAAATGTGCGTCAGCCGGTCAATATCGTCAGCCACTTTGCCCGTGCCGATGAGCCCGAATGCGGCGCAACCGAGCAGCAGCTTGATATCTTCAACACCTTCTGCGAAGGCAAGCCGGGAATGCGCTCCATTGCGGCATCCGGCGGCATTCTGCTGTGGCCGCAGTCCCACTTCGACTGGGCGCGTCCGGGGATTATCCTGTATGGCGTTTCCCCGCTTGAGAATAAGCCCTGGGGGCCGGACTTAGGCTTTAAGCCGGTAATGTCGCTGGTATCAAAGCTGATTGCCGTGCGGGAGCACAAAGCGGGCGAGCCGGTGGGTTACGGCGGTACCTGGACCAGCGAGCGCGACACGCGGCTTGGCGTGGTGGCGATGGGCTACGGCGACGGCTATCCGCGCGCGGCACCAACGGGCACGCCGGTGCTGGTCAATGGTCGTGAAGTGAAAATTGTCGGCCGCGTGGCGATGGACATGATTTGCGTGGATCTTGGGCCTGGCGCGCAGGATAAAGCGGGCGACGATGCGGTGATGTGGGGTGAAGGTCTGCCCGTCGAGCGCATTGCTGAGATTACAAAAGTAAGTGCTTACGAACTTATTACGCGTCTGACGTCGCGGGTGGCGATGAAATACATCGACTGAGCTTTAACGGGATGCGATGCATCCCGCTTCTGTTAACATCCCCTCGATCTTATTCCGCTTCCGGTTTATTGTTGAAAACCCTGCCTCATAATAATCCGGAGAACATCGCGTGTTTCAGAAAGTAGACGCCTACGCCGGCGACCCTATTCTCTCCTTGATGGAGCGTTTCAAAGAAGATCCTCGCAGCGATAAAGTGAACCTCAGCATTGGTCTTTATTACAACGAGGACGGCATCATTCCTCAACTGAAAGCCGTTGCCGAAGCCGAAGCACGTCTTAACGCAACCCCGCACGGTGCTTCGCTTTATTTGCCGATGGAAGGGTTAAACACCTACCGTAATACGATTGCGCCGCTGCTGTTTGGTGCGGACCACGCGGTGCTCGCGCAAAAGCGCGTGGCGACTATCCAGACGCTGGGCGGCTCGGGTGCGCTGAAGGTAGGCGCAGATTTCCTGAAAAAATATTTCCCGGATTCCGGCGTGTGGGTCAGCGACCCGACGTGGGAAAACCACGTGGCCATCTTTGAAGGTGCGGGCTTTAAGGTCGAGACCTATCCGTGGTTCGACAGCGAAACCAACGGCGTGCGCGTCGAAGCGCTGCTGGAAAAACTGAACACCCTGCCGGCGCGCAGCATCGTGCTGCTGCACCCATGCTGCCATAACCCGACCGGGGCGGACCTCACCAATGCCCAGTGGGATGCGGTGATCGAGGTGCTGAAGGCACGTAACCTGATCCCGTTCCTCGACATCGCCTATCAGGGCTTTGGCGCGGGCATGGAAGAAGATGCTTACGCCATCCGCGCCGTTGCCAGCGCCGGGCTGCCAGCGCTGGTCAGCAACTCCTTCTCAAAAATCTTCTCTCTCTACGGCGAGCGCGTTGGCGGTCTGTCCGTGGTGTGTGAAGACGCCGAAGCCGCGGGGCGCGTTCTCGGCCAACTGAAAGCGACGGTCCGCCGTATTTACTCCAGCCCGCCGAACTTTGGTGCGCAGGTGGTGGCGACCGTTCTGGGCGACGAACAGCTGAAAGCCACCTGGCTTGCGGAAGTGGAAGCGATGCGCAAGCGCATTCTGTCGATGCGTCAGGAACTTGTTAACGTGCTGAAAGAGGCGGTGCCGGGGTATAACTTCGACTATCTGCTCAAGCAGCGCGGGATGTTCAGCTATACCGGACTGAGCGCGGCACAGGTCGATCGCCTGCGTGACGAGTTCGGCGTCTACCTGATCGCCAGCGGCCGTATGTGCGTGGCGGGCCTGAATGCCGGCAACGTCCAGCGCGTGGCGCAGGCGTTTGCTGCTGTAATGTAAATGCTCACTAACCCAGCCCTCTCCCCGTGGGAGAGGGCTGGGGTGAGGGCATCAGACCGCATAAACACGTCCCCCGGCACTTTGTGATCGTCTTCTTTTTATTCATCTTTATAAGTAAAAACTCCTTTCCTTCCCCTCCCGCCGGGGTTATGGTCGGATAGATTTTTGACCATCCACTCAAAATATAAAGATAACAAACTGAATATTCAGGGGAAAATATGCGCAAGATCACACTGGCGCTCAGCGCCGCCTGCTTATTGTTCTCGCTTAATAGCGCCGTCGTCGCGCGAGCTTCCGCACCGACGCCGCTTTACACCGGCACCACCGCCGCCATCCTTGCCGAGCAGGCACCCATTCACTGGGTTTCCGTGGCCCAAATCGAAAACAGCCTGATGGGCCGCCCGCCAATGGCCGTGGGCTTCGACATTGACGATACCGTGCTGTTCTCAAGCCCTGGCTTCTGGCGTGGCAAGAAAACATATTCTCCGGACAGCGAAGCGTATCTGAAGAACCCGGAGTTCTGGGAAAAAATGAATAACGGCTGGGATGAGTTCAGCATTCCGAAAGAGGTGGCCCGCGCGCTGATCGCCATGCACGTTAAGCGCGGCGACAGCATTTACTTTGTCACCGGCCGTAGCCAGACCAAAACGGAGACCGTCTCCAAAACCCTGCAGGACGATTTTCAGATCCCGGCAGCCAGTATGAATCCGGTCATTTTTGCCGGTGATAAAGAGGGACAAAACACCAAAACCCAGTGGCTGGAGCAGAAAAACATCAAAGTGTTCTACGGTGATTCGGATAACGACATTACCGCGGCGCAGGATGTGGGGGCCAGAGCGATCCGGGTGCTGCGTGCCTCTAACTCTACCTATCGACCGCTGCCGATGGCAGGCAAGTTTGGCGAGGAGGTGATTGTTAACTCCGAGTATTAGTTCTTGATCGGCGGTTTTGATTCTTTTTTGAACAAATCCGCCGCTGCGGGTTTTACCTTTCGCCTTCTTGCTGCACACTTAGAAAGATTCATCTTTCAGAACGGAGCAGCTCATGTGGTATCAACAGACCCTGACCTTAAGCGCTAAACCCCGCGGGTTTCACCTTGTGACGGACGAAGTCATCGGGCAACTCCGCGACCTGTCGCGCGTCAAAACGGGTTTACTGCATCTGCTGCTTCAGCACACGTCAGCCTCCCTCACGCTTAATGAAAATTGCGACCCTACCGTCCGGTCTGATATGGAACACCATTTCCTGAAGACGGTTCCGGACAACGCCCCCTACGAGCACGATTATGAAGGCGCAGATGACATGCCTTCGCATATCAAATCTTCTCTGCTGGGCGTATCGCTGATGCTGCCGGTTCATAACGGGCGGCTAATGCTGGGAACGTGGCAAGGGATCTGGCTGGGAGAACATCGCGTTCACGGTGGTTCGCGTAAAATTATCGCAACGCTACAAGGGGAATAAAGATGACAATTTCGGAGATACTTCAGTACTGCATGAGCAAGCCTGGCGCGGAACAAAGCGTTCACAGCGACTGGAAAGCCACGCAAATCAAAGTGGGAGACGTGCTGTTTGCGATGGTGAAAGAGGTTGAAGGGCGCCCGGCGGCGTCGCTGAAAACCAGCCCGGAACTGGCGGACCTATTACGTCAGCAGCATGATGATGTGAGGCCGAGCCAGCACCTCAATAAGGCGCACTGGAGTACCGTTTATCTGGACGGCTCACTGCCCGGCTCGCAAATTTACTATCTGGTGGATGCGTCCTACAAGCAGGCGGTTGAGCTGCTGCCGGAAGCGACCCGACAGCAGCTCTCCGTGTAACAATTACAGCAACGGTTTAAGGAAGCGCGCGGTGTGCGAGGCTTCGCACTCTGCAACGGTCTCTGGCGTACCGGAGACGAGGATTTCACCCCCGCCGCTGCCGCCTTCCGGGCCGAGATCGACAATCCAGTCCGCGGTTTTAATCACGTCCAGATTATGTTCGATGACCACAATCGTGTTGCCCTGATCGCGCAGCTGATGCAGCACCTCAAGCAACTGCTGGATATCCGCAAAGTGCAGGCCGGTGGTCGGCTCATCCAGAATGTAGAGCGTCTGGCCGGTACCACGCTTGGACAGCTCGCGCGCCAGCTTCACGCGCTGCGCCTCACCGCCGGACAGGGTTGTTGCTGACTGCCCCAGGCGAATGTAGGTCAGGCCTACGTCCATCAGCGTCTGCAGCTTACGCGCCAGCGCAGGGACGGCGTCAAAGAACTCACGCGCCTCTTCGATGGTCATGTCCAGCACTTCGTGGATGGTCTTGCCTTTGTACTTAATCTCCAGCGTTTCGCGGTTATAGCGCTTGCCTTTGCACTGGTCGCACGGCACGTAGATATCCGGCAGGAAGTGCATCTCAACCTTGATCACGCCGTCGCCCTGACACGCTTCACAGCGGCCGCCGCGCACGTTAAAGCTGAAACGTCCTGGCGTATACCCGCGCGAACGCGCTTCCGGTACGCCGGCGAAGAGTTCACGTACGGGCGTGAAGACGCCGGTATAGGTCGCCGGGTTGGAACGCGGCGTACGGCCAATCGGGCTCTGGTCGATGTCGATAACCTTGTCGAAATGCTCCAGCCCCTGAATATCGCGGTACGGTGCAGGCTCGGCCAGCGTCGCGCCGTTCAGCGCCGTCTGCGCAATCGGGAACAGCGTATCGTTGATCAGCGTCGATTTACCGGAACCGGACACGCCGGTAATGCAGGTAAACAGGCCAACCGGCAGCGTCAGGGTGACGTCCTTCAGGTTGTTGCCGCGCGCCCCTGTGAGCTTCAGCACTTTTTCCGGGTTCGCCGCGACGCGCTGTTTTGGCACTTCAATTTTGCGCTTGCCGCTCATGTACTGGCCGGTCAGCGACTCGGGCACCGCCATAATGTCCTTCAGCGTACCTTCCGCCACCACCTGGCCGCCGTGCACGCCCGCGCCCGGGCCGATGTCGATCACGTGGTCTGCGGCGCGAATTGCGTCTTCGTCGTGCTCCACCACGATTACCGTGTTGCCGAGATTGCGCAGGTGGATCAGTGTGCCGAGCAGACGCTCGTTGTCGCGCTGGTGCAGGCCGATGGACGGTTCATCCAGCACGTACATCACGCCGACTAAGCCCGCGCCAATCTGGCTCGCCAGACGGATACGCTGGGCTTCACCGCCGGAGAGCGTTTCCGCCGAGCGGGAAAGCGTCAGGTAGTTCAGGCCAACGTTCACGAGGAACTTGAGGCGATCGCCGATCTCTTTCAGCACTTTTTCGGCGATTTTCGCACGCTGGCCGGAAAGCTTCAGGTTGTTGAAGAAGTCCATTGCGTGGCCGATGCTCATGTCTGAGATGGTCGGCAGCGCCGTGTTTTCCACAAACACGTGGCGCGCTTCGCGACGCAGACGCGTGCCCTCGCAGGTGGCGCAGGAGCGGTTGCTGATGAACTTCGCCAGCTCCTCGCGCACCGCGCTGGATTCGGTCTCTTTGTAGCGGCGCTCCATATTGTGCAGCACCCCTTCGAACGGGTGGCGACGCACGGAGGTATCGCCGCGATCGTTCATGTATTTGAACTCGATGTTCTCTTTGCCGGAACCGAACAGGATCACTTTGTGCACGTTCGGGCTCAGGCTCGCCCACGGCGCTTCAACGTCGAATTTGTAGTGCTCCGCCAGCGACTTCAGCATCTGGAAGTAGTAGAAGTTACGCTTATCCCAGCCGCGAATCGCACCGCCCGCGAGCGACAGCTCGGGGTTCTGGATCACGCGATCCGGATCGAAATACTGCTGCACGCCCAGACCGTCACAGGTCGGGCACGCGCCCGCCGGGTTGTTGAACGAGAACAGGCGCGGTTCCAGCTCGCGCATGCTGTAGCCGCAAATCGGGCAGGCGAAGTTGGCGGAGAAGAGCAGCTCTTCCGCTTTCGGGTCGTCCATGTCGGAGACCACGGCCGTGCCGCCAGAGAGTTCCAGCGCGGTTTCAAAGGATTCAGCCAGACGCGTGGCGAGATCGTCACGCACCTTAAAGCGGTCAATCACCACTTCGATGGTGTGTTTCTTTTGCAGCTCAAGCTTTGGCGGATCGGACAGGTCACACACTTCGCCGTCGATACGGGCGCGGATATAGCCCTGGCTTGCCAGGTTCTCCAGCGTTTTGGTGTGCTCGCCTTTACGCTCTTTGATGATCGGTGCCAGCAGCATCAGGCGTTTGCCTTCCGGCTGCGACAGCACGTTATCCACCATCTGGCTCACGGTCTGTGCCGCCAGCGGGACATCGTGGTCCGGGCAGCGCGGCTCACCCACGCGGGCATACAGCAGACGCAGGTAGTCGTGAATTTCGGTAATGGTACCGACCGTTGAACGCGGGTTATGCGAGGTAGACTTCTGCTCAATAGAGATAGCAGGCGATAACCCTTCAATATGATCGACATCCGGTTTTTCCATCAGCGACAGGAACTGACGCGCGTACGCAGAAAGTGATTCGACGTAACGACGCTGTCCTTCGGCATACAAGGTGTCGAAAGCCAGTGAGGATTTGCCAGACCCCGAAAGCCCGGTCACGACGATGAGTTTGTCGCGAGGGATTATGAGGTTGATATTCTTGAGATTATGGGTGCGGGCGCCCCGAACTTCGATCTTATCCATTCACCTTTCCCGGTTGGAACACGGATTGCCTGGTTTGTTTGAAGGACAAACGGCTGTCAGAAACGGCTAATTATGACACAAAATGACCTGTTTGAATATACAGTATTGGAATGCATTTTCTGATTCACTGTGTAACAATGTTGAGTTCGCGGGAGAACTCTGGAACGTGCTACGCAACTATCAAAGTGCAGCATGGAAATGGTACACTCGCGCGTTCACACTATTAAGAAACGTATTCAGGAGACACGAACATGGCCAGCAGAGGCGTAAACAAGGTGATTCTCGTCGGTAATCTGGGCCAGGACCCGGAAGTACGCTACATGCCGAGTGGTGGCGCAGTTGCCAACATTACGCTGGCTACTTCCGAATCCTGGCGTGATAAAGCGACCGGTGAAATGAAAGAGCAGACCGAATGGCACCGCGTTGTGCTGTTTGGCAAACTGGCAGAAGTAGCCGGTGAGTATCTGCGTAAAGGTTCTCAGGTCTATATCGAAGGCCAGCTGCGTACCCGCAAATGGACCGACCAATCCGGTCAGGAAAAATACACCACGGAAGTGGTGGTGAACGTGGGCGGCACCATGCAAATGCTGGGTGGCCGTCAGGGCGGTGGCGCACCGGCAGGTGGCAGTCAGAACCAGCAGCAGGGTGGTTGGGGTCAGCCTCAGCAGCCGCAGGGCGGCAACCAGTTCAGCGGCGGCGCGCAGTCTCGTCCGCAGCAGCAGTCTGCTCCTGCTCCGTCTAACGAACCGCCAATGGACTTCGACGACGATATCCCGTTCTGATTTCAGCGTGATTCAAACTAAAAACCCAGACGTCGTCTGGGTTTTTTTATAGGGATCAGGTAATTACCATCGGCCAGTCTGGTGGCGTGTGGCTCATCGCTTCAACCATCACCACTTTAATATTTTCCCAGACGGCGGCCATATCCAGCAGCGTGATGCCCAGCAGGCCCGTCGCGAACCAACAGGCCGCCCCCAAGCCCAACAGGGTGCTGATCACCGCCAGACCCGTGTAGTCAGACTTACGAAACTGAATGTTCAGCGTGCTGGCTAAAAACATCAAAACCGCGCTCAACAAGGGCCAGCGCAGGAGAACCATGCTGGTAGTAATGGTTGCCATAAAACCCATCCTCTACAAAACAGACGAACTGAATGAAACAGTGTTTCTCGTTACACAATATGTGTGAACTATATCACATTTGTTGATTTATTCGCCAGTGCCTGCGTAGCCAAAAAAGGGGATTTTATTACCCGGAAAAAAGAGCATGCGGTTCGGGACCGCCTTCGGACAGGGGGGAGGCGGATCCACAACGCGCTGAGGTAATCCCGTCGGGTAAGTGGGGAAGAGCATCTGGAGGCAGAGAGACGGCCAGCCGTGCCGTTTTTAGGGGGCGCATTATTTTCTGATAATATTGTGGTGATGTCTGATTATTTATAAAACAACGAACAAAATATACCCGCAGAAATAGGATAAAACGTCACGTTGGTGTTGTACTTTTTTCATGCCGCCAGAAGTTTTGCTTAATCAGCGATCCTCTGTTGTGTTCTCTTCAAACCTCCCGTACGCGATGGATAATTATTTTCCTTAATTAAAACGGAACGAATACTTACAGTTTAGCTTACGGGAAAATATTATCGTCATAACGAAATTTAAGATTTTTAATACTAAAAGTCAGTTGCTAACTTCGCATGATTCATGCAACGTAATCACCTGTTTAACAAAGCATCCGGCCTTCATTACTACAGGCGTACAACATGCAGGGATATAGGGCGGGAAATGAATCGTAGCGCGCGGCGCAAAATGCTCAGAGTGGTAGGGATCATCATGGTAGTTCTGCTGCCGGTGATGCTTGCTCTATGGTTTGCCCAGCTGCGAGCCGAGTCGGAAACTAGCGCTCAGCTACGGACATTTGCTGAACTGGCTTTAGACAAAACAGAACTGGTAATTCAACAAGTTGAACTGGCCAGGGGCGAGGCAGAAAAATATCAGGGTGAACGTTGTACGCCGGAACATCGTCAATATATGTTGAACGTTGTTCGTGGCCGCCTGTTTGTCGCCGATTTAATTTATGCTGAAGGTCAGAATTTTCTTTGTTCGACCGTTTTTACACCGGATCAACCCTACGTCATTCCGGTCGCTAATTACACGCGTAAACCTGACGTTGCTATCTATTATTTTCGCGATACGCCATTTTATACTGGCTATAAAATGACATATATGCAGCGCGGAAATTATGTCGTGGTGGTCAATCCGCTTTCTTACAGTGAAGTGATGTCTACCGATCATTCCCTCGCATGGGGGGTATACGACACGGTAACTAATGCCTTCTTTTCCGTCAGCCAGAAAGCCAATGCGACTTTATTAAATTCGATGATTCGGGATAAGGAATCGGTATTTCAAAAAGATAACCGTTTCTATACCGTCGTGAAATCGACAAATCGGCCTATTGCCGCCATCGTGTCGACGTCAGATAAACGTTTTTATGAAACGCTCTATCACCAGGCGACGTTGACGCTACCGCTGGGAATGATCTGCAGCATTATTATTTTGCTGGTGTGGTCCCGTACCCATCGTGAACTTAATTCGCCGGGGCGCTTACTGCACCGGGCGCTGAACAAGCGCCAGCTTTGTGTGCACTATCAGCCGATTATTGATATCAAGAACAACCAGTGTGTGGGGGCAGAGGCGCTGTTGCGCTGGCCTGGTTTCAATGGGCAGGTAATGAGCCCGGCTGAGTTTATTCCGCTTGCGGAAAAAGAGGGAATGAGCGAGCGGATTACGGATTATGTCGTTGAGGAGGTGTTCAGCGATCTGGGCCATTTCCTGGCGGCGCATCCGCATCTCTATATTTCGATCAACCTGTCGGCCACGGACTTTCACTCCTCTCGGCTGATCGCCATGATTTCTGACAAGGCCCGGCACTACGCCGTACGCGCCCAGCAAATTAAAATCGAAGTGACGGAACGCGGCTTTATCGATGTGCCAAAAACCACGCCGGTGATTCAGGCCTTCCGTCAGGCGGGCTATGAAGTGGCGATCGATGATTTCGGGACCGGTTATTCCAACCTGCACAACCTCTACTCGTTGAACGTGGATATTCTGAAAATCGATAAATCGTTTATCGACACCTTAACCACCAACAGTACCAGCCACCTGATCGCCGAGCATATTATCGAGATGGCGCAAAGCCTGCGGCTTAAAACCATTGCGGAAGGGGTTGAGACGGCTGAGCAGGTGAGCTGGCTGTTGAAGCGCGGCGTTGAGTTCTGTCAGGGATGGCACTTCGCGAAAGCGATGCCGCCCCAGGAGTTTATGACCTGGCAGCAGCAACCTTTGCACTGATATGCATTAATTCAACTGGTGGCGATAATCGCTCGGCGTACGGTCAAACTCGCGGCGAAACACGCGGGAAAAGGTTTGTTGCGAAACATAGCCAAGATCCATCGCGATATCAAAAATCGGCCGCTGCGTTGAGCGTAACGCCTGCGCCGCCAGCAGGAGCCTGCGCTGGCGAATGTACTCCCCCAGCGTCTGGTGCATGACCGTGCGGAACATTCTCTGTAAATACCATTTCGAATAGCCCGATTTTTTTGCGACCACATCAATGTTCAACGGTTGGTCGATATGATCGTCAATCCATTCAATAAGTGTCTGAATAATTTGCTGATGCGACATAAGGTTGCCCCTCTGTAGATACAACTTTCTCGGTTGATTCGTCGTTTTCTCTGCGGGGGAGTATAATTCCTCAAGTTAACTTGAGGTAAAGAGGTTTTATGGAAAAGAGATTGCCGCGCATTAAAGCGCTGTTAACCCCCGGCGAAGTGGCAAAGCGAAGCGGCGTTGCGGTATCGGCGCTCCACTTTTATGAAAGCAAAGGGTTAATTAAAAGCATCCGTAACGGTGGAAACCAGCGCCGCTATACCCGTGACGTGCTCCGCTACGTGGCGATTATCAAAATTGCGCAACGCATCGGCATTCCCCTGGCGACGATCGGTGAGGCATTCGGCGTGTTGCCGGAAGGGCATACGCTTAGCCCGAAAGAGTGGAAAGAGCTTTCGTCCCAGTGGCGTGAAGAGCTGGACAGGCGTATCCACACGCTGGTGGCGCTGCGTGACGAGCTGGACGGCTGTATCGGCTGCGGCTGCCTGTCCCGTAGCGACTGCCCGCTACGTAACCCTGGCGACAGGCTGGGCGAGCAGGGGACCGGGGCGCGGCTGCTGGAGGAGGATTGAGTTCTTGCGGCAAAAAGCATAATAAAGAACTAAAGCGCCCTAAGGGCGCTTTAGTTTTTCCCGGTCTTTGTCTTTCTCTCTATCCCGCTGGTTCACGGGAGGGTTTCCCCCGACATCAGCACCCCTCGTGTCGAGCTGGTTGGGGAGGTTCCGGATTGTGCTGACACTTTAATTCTATGCAAGACCCGTTTTTTCGCCAGCCGCGCTAGCCGTTTTTTAGACGAAATTTTTTCGCGGTGTTGTTCGATTTTCTATAGTTAAAAAGTATGAATAACAGGAGAAAATCATGCTCACGGTACATCACCTTAACCAGTCGCGCTCGCACCGCGTGATCTGGGCGCTGGAAGAGCTCGCCCTGCCTTATGAGATTGTTCACTACCAGCGCGAAAAGAACATGCTGGCACCCGAGTCCCTCAAAAAGGTGCATCCGTTGGGCAAATCGCCGGTCATTGAAGATAACGGGCTGATCCTTGCGGAGTCAGGCGCCATTCTGGAATATCTGCAGGAAACCTATGATGCCGAATCGCGGCTGAAGCCTTTAGACCCCGCGCATAAGGTGCAATACCGCTTCTGGCTGCATTACGCAGAAGGGTCGCTGATGCCGCTGCTGCTCATGAAGCTGGTCTTCAGCAGCCTGGGCAAGCCGCCCGTGCCGTTTGGCATCCGAACGCTGGGCAAGGCGCTGGGGCAGGGGGTACAGAAAGCGTATCTCAACCCCCAGCTGGAGACCCATGCGCGCTTTATTGACTCACATCTTGCTAAAAACAGCTGGTTTGCCGGAGAGACGTTAAGCATGGCAGACATTCAGATGAGCTTCCCCCTCTTTGCCCTGCTGGCGCGCGGCGGCATTGCTAATCTGCCGCATATTCAGGCATGGAAGCAAAAAGTGGAAACTAGCCCTGGCTGGCAAAGAACCCTGCAACAAGGTGGCCCGTTAACGATCCCGGGCGAGGATTGAAATGTAAACAAATTGCGCATAGACGATAACGTTTGCGCATCCTCTGTTTATTTCTTCATCGTCATAAGTGAATTTTAGCGAAAAACGACAAAGTTCAGTTGAAAAGGGCGGGTATTAGGCTGGATAATCGTTTGCCTTAATTTGACCACCCGTTTTATAAGCGCGGAGCTAAACGTTTGCTTTTTTTGTGACGCCCTTTCGTCGCAAACGCAACACACGGATTTGACGTTTTAGCTGGCAGCGGTGTCTCCACCACGCTTATGGACGTTCTATAAAAACTCTCAGGGGATGTTTTCTATGTCTACGCCATCTGCGCGTACCGGCGGTTCACTTGACGCCATGTTTAAAATTTCGGCTCGTGGCAGCACCGTGCGCCAGGAAGTCGTTGCCGGTCTGACCACGTTTCTGGCGATGGTTTACTCCGTCATCGTGGTGCCGGGCATGCTGGGCAAGGCGGGCTTCCCGCCTGCGGCTGTCTTTGTCGCCACCTGCCTGGTGGCCGGCGTGGGCTCCATCGTAATGGGCCTGTGGGCGAACCTGCCGCTGGCGATTGGTTGCGCCATCTCTTTGACCGCCTTTACCGCGTTCAGTCTGGTGCTGGGCCAGCAGATCAGCGTACCGGTTGCCCTCGGCGCCGTGTTCCTGATGGGCGTACTGTTTACCGTTATTTCTGCCACCGGCATCCGTAGCTGGATTTTGCGCAACCTGCCGCAGGGCGTGGCGCACGGCACCGGTATCGGTATCGGCCTGTTCCTGCTGCTGATCGCTGCCAACGGCGTGGGTCTGGTCATCAAGAACCCGCTGGACGGCCTGCCGGTAGCGCTCGGTCATTTTGCGAGCTTCCCGGTCATTATGTCGCTCATCGGTCTGGCGGTGATTATCGGCCTGGAAAAACTGAAGGTGCCGGGCGGCATTTTGCTGACCATTATTGGCATTTCCATCGTCGGCCTGATTTTCGATCCGACCGTTCACTTCTCCGGTATTTTCGCCATGCCGTCGCTGAGCGATGACAAAGGCAATTCCCTGATCGGCAGCCTGGATATCGTCGGCGCGCTGAACCCGGTGATCCTGCCAAGCGTGCTGGCGCTGGTGATGACCGCGGTATTTGACGCCACCGGTACCATTCGCGCGGTGGCCGGTCAGGCCAACCTGCTGGATAAAGACGGTCAGATTATTGATGGCGGCAAAGCGCTGACCACCGACTCCCTGAGCAGCGTCTTCTCTGGTCTGGTGGGGGCGGCGCCTGCGGCGGTGTACATCGAATCTGCAGCGGGTACGGCGGCAGGCGGTAAAACCGGCCTGACGGCCATCACCGTCGGCGTGCTGTTCCTGCTGATCCTGTTCCTCTCTCCGCTCTCCTACCTGGTGCCTGCGTATGCGACCGCGCCAGCGCTGATGTACGTCGGCCTGCTGATGCTGAGCAACGTGGCGAAAATCGATTTTGCGGACTTCGTGGATGCGATGTCTGGCCTGATTACCGCAGTGTTTATCGTCCTGACCTGTAACATCGTGACCGGCATCATGATCGGTTTCGCGTCGCTGGTGATTGGTCGTCTGGTTTCCGGAGAGTGGCGCAAGCTGAACATCGGCACCGTGGTGATCGCCGTTGCGCTGGTGGCGTTCTACGCGGGCGGCTGGGCAATCTAAATTATCCATTGATGCGAAAACGGGTGGCTCAGGCCGCCCGTTTTTATTTTCAGGACTCATCCCGTTGCCTTTTGCGTTACTCTGGAGAGGATAGAATAAGAGGCACGACGCCTCAGGTTTGGCTTAAAAAGAAACACAGCAAACAGGGAACGCATGGAAATTTTCTTCACAATACTCATCATGACCCTTGTGGTCTCATTATCCGGGGTGGTTACACGCGTACTGCCCTTCCAGGTCCCCCTGCCTTTAATGCAAATAGCCATCGGCGCGCTGCTGGCGTGGCCGACGTTCGGTCTGCACGTGGAGTTCGATCCGGAACTTTTCCTCGTGCTGTTTATCCCGCCGCTGCTGTTTGCCGATGGGTGGAAAACGCCGACGCGCGAATTTCTTGAGCACGGGCGAGAGATCTTCGGCCTGGCGCTGGCGCTGGTGGTCGTTACCGTGGTCGGGATAGGTTTCCTGATCTACTGGGCCGTACCGGGTATCCCGTTAATTCCCGCCTTTGCGCTGGCGGCCGTGCTGTCGCCGACCGACGCTGTGGCCCTTTCCGGCATTGTGGGTGAAGGGCGCATTCCGAAGAAAATAATGGGCATTTTGCAGGGCGAGGCGTTGATGAACGACGCTTCCGGCCTGGTGGCCCTGAAGTTTGCCGTGGCGGTAGCCATGGGCACCATGGTCTTTACCATTGGTGGCGCGACCCTGGAATTCTTCAAGGTGGCGATTGGCGGTATTCTCGCGGGCTTCGTGGTGAGCTGGCTGTACGGTCGTTCGCTGCGCTTCCTCAGCCGCTGGGGCGGCGATGAACCGGCGACGCAAATCGTTCTGCTGTTCCTGTTGCCGTTTGCTTCTTACCTTATCGCTGAACATATCGGCGTGTCGGGCATTCTGGCGGCGGTAGCGGCGGGGATGACCATCACCCGTTCCGGCGTGATGCGCCGCGCGCCGCTGGCGATGCGCCTGCGCGCCAACAGCACCTGGGCGATGCTGGAGTTTGTCTTTAACGGCATGGTCTTCCTGCTGCTGGGCCTGCAGCTGCCGGGCATCATGGAATCCTCGCTGATCGCGGCGGAGGCGGATCCAAACGTTGAAGTCTGGATGCTGTTTACCGATATCGTGCTGATCTACATGGCATTAATGCTGGTGCGTTTCGGCTGGCTGTGGACGATGAAAAAATTCAGCATGCGCTTCCTGACCAAAAAGCCGATGGAGTTCGGCTCCTGGACCACGCGCGAGCTGCTGATTGCCTCCTTCGCGGGCGTACGCGGGGCGATAACCCTCGCCGGTGTGCTCTCTATTCCGCTGCTCCTGCCGACGGGCGACGTCTTCCCGGCGCGCTACGAGCTGGTGTTCCTGGCGGCGGGCGTGATCCTCTTCTCGCTGTTTGTCGGCGTGATTATGCTGCCGATTTTACTCCAGCACATTGATGCCGGTGACTCGACCCAACAGCACAAAGAGGAGCGGATAGCCCGCGCGGCGACGGCGGAAGTGGCGATAGTGGCCATTGAGAAGATGGAGGAGCGTCTGGCTGCCGATGCCGAAGAGAACATTGATAACCAGCTGCTGAAGGAAGTCAGTTCACGCGTGATTGGTAATTTGCGCCGTCGTGCTGACGGACGTAACGACGTGGAAAGTTCGTTGCAGGAAGAGAACCTTGAGCGTCGTTTCCGCCTGGCGGCGCTGCGCTCCGAGCGTGCCGAGCTGTATCACCTGCGCGCCACGCGTCAGATCAGCAACGAGACGCTGCAAAAGCTGCTGCACGATCTGGACCTGTTAGAAGCGCTGTTGATAGAGAATCAGTAGCGCGTTGTTGCCCGGTGGCACTGCGCTTACCGGGCCTACATTTGAACCGTAGGCCGGGTAAGGCGAAGCCGCCACCCGGCACTATTCAGACCGCACCCAAAACCCCTCACAACATTGCAGCCACGCCTGTGCGCTGTGCGAAAGATACACCCCTTCACGCCAAATCATCCCCAACTGCCAGTGCAGGTCACTCTCCAGCGGGATCCAGCGCAGCGTGTTTTTATCCAGCCGCTCGCAGATCGGCTGCGGCAGAATGGCAATTCCCACGCCCGCCTGCACCATTGCCGCCAGGAAATCCCACTGGCCGCTGCGCACCGCAATGCGCGGCTTCACGTTATGGTGGTTAAACAGGGTCATCAGCTGGCGGCTTAAGGCGAAGTCTTCGTTGTAGATCAGCAGCGGGTGCTCGCCGAGCAGATCGGGCTTCACGGAGTCTATCTTCAGCCAGTCGCCGGAGCGGGGCACCAGCACGCACAGCGGATGGCTGAACAGCGGCAGCGTTGCCAGCCCGCTCTCTTCCTCCACGGGAAGGGCCGTCATCGCCACGTCCAGCTCGCCGTTGATCACCGCCTGCTGCACGGTCAGGCCGCCAAACTCAGATATTTTAAGCTCAACGCCGGGGTAGCGCTGGCGGAACAGGCTTATCGGCCCGGCCATCATCATGCCAACCATCGGCGGAATGCCGAGCCGCAGCAGACCTTTCGTCAGGTGGTTGATGTCCGCAAGCTCGGCCTCAAGCTGGCGAAACTCCGCCAGGATCGCCAGCCCGCGCTCGAAGACCACGCGTCCGGTATCGGTCAGCAGCAGCTTGCGTCCGTCGCGGATCAGCAGGGTGCAGTTCAGCTCGTCTTCGAGGTTTTTCAGCATTTTGCTGATGGTTGGCTGGGTAACGAACAACTTCTCCGCTGCGCGGGTAAAACTTTGCTGGCGAACCACCTCGACAAAATAGCGCAGCGTTCTTATGTCCATGATTATTCCTCGAAACTATACCTTCGATGATTTTAATTCATTTCAGTCGATGACGTACGCTCACTATACTGGCGCCTCGTCTCATTTCTGAGGAAAACCCCCATGGCCGTGGCGTTAAGCCGTGTTACGCCTGCCGTTGTGCAACGACTCCAGGTCCCGGTTCAGGTACTGCTCTACGCGGGACTGTTTATTTTTGCGGAATATCTTGTCGACTGGCTGCACCTGCCTTTACCCGCCAACCTGGTAGGGATGGTGCTGATGCTGGTGCTGATCCTCTGCCGCGCGTTGCCCCTCAGCTGGGTGCGCGCCGGCGCGCGCTGGCTGCTGGCGGAGATGCTGCTGTTCTTCGTTCCGGCCGTGGTGGCGGTGGTGAACTATGCGCAGCTGCTGATGGTCGACGGCTGGCGCATCTTCGCGGTTATTGCCCTGAGCACGCTGATGGTGCTGGGTGCCACCGCCTGGGTGGTGGATAAGGTGTACCGGTTCGAAATCAGCAGGCAAAAGCATGACTAACTTTCAGATAAGCGTTCTGTGCCTGATCGTGACGGTCGCCATCTACTTTGCCAACAAGCGCCTGTATCGCCGCTTTCGCACGCTGCCGCTGATGCCGCTGGTCTTTACGCCGATCCTGCTGGTGCTGATGCTGGTCTTCGGCCATATCTCCTGGCAGAACTACATTGGTGAATCCCACTGGCTGCTGTGGCTGCTCGGCCCGGCGACTATCGCCTTTGCGGTGCCGGTGTATGACAACCTGGCGATTATCAAACGCCACTGGATGTCGCTCAGCGCGGGCGTCG
The DNA here is from genome assembly GCF_011683705.1 of Enterobacter sp. 725m/11. Lineage (NCBI taxonomy): Bacteria > Pseudomonadati > Pseudomonadota > Gammaproteobacteria > Enterobacterales > Enterobacteriaceae > Enterobacter > Enterobacter sp. 725m/11. The sequence continues at coordinate 68,592 of NZ_JAAQOK010000010.1, forward strand.
TCACCGCGACGGTGGTGGCGGTCTGTAGCTCCGTCTGGCTGGCGCGGCTGTTTACCCTCTCCGATGAAATTCAGCGCAGCCTGGCCGTGCGCTCGGTGACCACGCCGTTTGCGCTGGCAGCGGCTAAACCGCTCGGCGGGCAGCCGGATCTGGTGGCGCTGTTTGTGGTGGTGACGGGCGTCTTTGGCATGGCGGTGGGAGATGTACTGTTCCTGCGGCTCTCTATCCGTGAAGGGATGGCGAAAGGAGCAGGGTTTGGCGCGGCATCTCATGGGGCAGGCACGGCGCGTTCGTATGAGCTGGGTCAGCAGGAAGGGGTCGTTGCAAGCCTGGTGATGATGCTCTCGGGCGTAACGATGGTGCTGATCGCGCCGCTGGTGGCGTGGGTGATGTTTTAAGCTCCCCGGCCAGAGCAACCGGGGAGAAAGGCTTAGTGTGCGCGGCCCTGCTCAACGCCGAGGCCGGTTTGTGAGCGGATAAACTGGGCGCGGAATTTCTCACGCTCCAGGTTACCCTCCGGCGAGTTGTCGGTAGCCGAGAAGACCCAGATACCGATAAATGCCACGGCAATGGAGAACAGCGCCGGGTACTCGTACGGGAAGATAGCGCTTTCGTGACCGAGGATCTGCACCCAGATGGTCGGGCCGAGGATCATCAGAATTACCGCTGTCAGCAGGCCCAGCCAGCCGCCAATCATCGCTCCACGGGTGGTCAGTTTTGACCAGTACATGGAGAGCAGAATGATCGGGAAGTTACAGCTTGCCGCAATCGAGAAGGCCAGTCCCACCATAAAGGCGATGTTCTGCTTCTCAAACAGGATCCCCAGCAGAATAGCGACCACGCCCAGCACCAGCACGGTGATTTTGGAAACCTTCAGCTCGTCGCGCTCGCTCGCGCCTTTACGGAAGACGTTGGCGTAGAGGTCGTGCGATACCGCAGACGCGCCCGCCAGCGTCAGCCCGGCGACCACCGCAAGGATGGTGGCGAAGGCCACGGCGGAGATAAAGCCGAGGAACAGGTTGCCGCCCACCGCGTCGGCCAGGTGCACCGCCGCCATGTTGTTACCACCAATCAGCGCGCCCGCCGCGTCTTTAAACGCCGGGTTCGCGCCCACCAGCATGATCGCGCCGAAGCCGATGATAAAGGTCAGGATGTAGAAGTAACCCATAAAGCCGGTGGCGTAGAAGACGCTCTTACGCGCTTCACGCGCGTCTGACACCGTGAAGAAACGCATCAGAATGTGCGGCAGGCCAGCGGTACCAAACATCAGGCCGAGACCGAGAGAGAGCGCGGAGATCGGATCTTTCACCAGCCCGCCCGGGCTCATGATCGCTTCTCCTTTCGGGTGGACAGCCATCGCTTCGGTGAACAGGTTATTGAAGCTGAAGCCGACGTGTTTCATCACCATAAAGGCCATAAAGCTCGCGCCGAACAGCAGCAGTACGGCTTTGATGATCTGCACCCAGGTGGTGGCCAGCATGCCGCCGAACAGAACGTACATCACCATCAGCACGCCCACCAGCACCACCGCGACGTGGTAGTTCAGGCCAAACAGCAGTTCGATAAGCTTGCCCGCGCCCACCATCTGGGCGATCAGATACAGCGCCACCACCACCAGCGAGCCGCAGGCGGAGAGGGTACGAATCGGCCCCTGCTTCAGGCGATAGGATGCCACGTCAGCGAAGGTGTAACGTCCCAGGTTGCGCAAGCGTTCGGCAATCAGGAACAGAATGATCGGCCAGCCGACAAGGAAGCCGAGGGAGTAGATCAGGCCGTCATAGCCGGAGGTGTACACCAGCGCGGAGATCCCGAGGAACGAGGCGGCGGACATAAAGTCACCCGCAATCGCCAGGCCGTTCTGGAAGCCGGTAATGTTGCCGCCCGCAGTGTAGTAATCGTTACGGGAGCGAACGCGTTTCGACGCCCAGTACGTAATGTACAGCGTCAGCACCACGAAAATCAGGAACATGATAATCGCCTGCCAGTTGGTTGGCTGGCGCTGTACCTCGCCGGTAATGGCATCCGCCGCGTGGGCGGCAAAGGGAAGTGTGGCGGCTAGCGCCGTCAGGACTCGCTTCATGATGCTTTTACCTCTTGCAGTACCGCTTTATTAAGACGATCGAACTCACCGTTCGCGCGCCAGACGTAGACGCCGGTCAGCACAAATGAAATCACGATCACGCCAATGCCAATGGGGATACCGCGCGTCACGCTGGTGCCCTCATGTAACGGGGTGCCCAGCCAGTGCGGCGCAAAGGCGATCAGCAGAATAAAGCCGACATAGATAATCAGCATGATGATGGAAAGGGTGAAGGCAAACCGTTGCCGCTTATCGACGAGCTCCCTGTAGTGCGCACTATTCTCTATCTGCTGACAAATATCGTTATTCATCACAGAAATCTCCAGAGGTAAGGTTGGTTTGTTTTATCTCCTCTCCCCTATGGGGAGAGGGTTAGGGTGAGGGGAGGAAGGTGCGGTCTGATGCCCTCACCCCGGCCCTCTCCCACGGGGAGAGGGAGAAAACACTAGGATGGCATCGCGATGGCCTGCTTCTCTTCGAGCAGTTTGTCCACCACGCCAGGATCGGCAAGCGTTGAGGTATCGCCGAGGTTGCTTGTATCGCCTGCCGCGATTTTGCGCAGGATACGGCGCATAATCTTGCCGGAACGGGTTTTCGGCAGCGAGTCTGTCCAGTGCAGTACGTCCGGCGTGGCAAGCGGGCCAATCTCTTTACGTACCCAGTTGCGCACCTCGGTATACAGCTCCGGCGACGGCTCTTCACCGTGGTTCAGGGTGACGTAGGCGTAGATCGCCTGGCCCTTGATGTTGTGAGGAATGCCGACCACCGCCGCTTCGGCAATCTTCGGATGCGACACCAGCGCGGACTCAATCTCTGCCGTACCCAGACGGTGGCCGGAAACGTTCAGCACGTCGTCCACGCGTCCGGTGATCCAGTAATAACCGTCTTCATCCCGGCGTGCGCCGTCGCCGCTGAAGTACATGTTTTTAAAGGTCGAGAAGTAGGTCTGCTCGAAGCGCTCGTGATCGCCAAACAGCGTGCGCGCCTGGCCCGGCCAGGAGTCTGTGATCACCAGGTTACCCTCGGTGGCGCCTTCCTGCGGATGACCTTCGTTATCCACCAGCGCAGGCTGCACGCCGAAGAACGGACGGGTTGCCGAGCCGGCCTTCAGCTGCGTGGCGCCCGGCATTGGGGTGATCATGAAGCCGCCGGTTTCGGTCTGCCACCAGGTGTCCATCACCGGGCACTTCTCGTTACCGATTTTCTTCCAGTACCACTCCCAGGCTTCCGGGTTGATGGGCTCGCCCACGGAGCCGAGGATGCGCAATGAGGAGCGGTCAGTGCCCTCGATGGCCTTATCGCCTTCCGCCATTAACGCGCGGATCGCCGTTGGCGCGGTGTAAAGAATGTTGACCTGGTGCTTATCGACCACCTGACACATGCGCGCCGGGGTCGGCCAGTTCGGTACGCCCTCAAACATCAGCGTCGTTGCGCCGCAGGCCAGCGGGCCGTACAGCAGGTAGCTGTGTCCGGTGACCCAGCCCACGTCGGCGGTACACCAGTAGATGTCGCCCGGATGGTAGTCGAAGACGTATTTAAAGGTGGTGGCCGCATAGACCAGATAGCCGCCGGTGGTGTGCAGTACGCCTTTCGGTTTACCGGTTGAGCCGGAGGTGTAAAGAATAAACAGCGGATCTTCCGCGTTCATCTCTTCCGGCTGATGCTGGTCGCTCGCTTTTTCAATCAGGTCGCTCCACCACAGGTCACGCCCCTCGTGCCAGTCGATCTTGCCGCCGGTACGCTTGAGGACAATGACGTTATTGATGGATTTGACGTTCGGGTTTTTCAGCGCTTCATCGACGTTTTTCTTCAGCGGAATACCGCGCCCGGCGCGTACGCCCTCGTCGGCGGTGATCACCAGCTTCGAGTTCGAGTCAACGATGCGCCCGGCAACCGCTTCAGGGGAGAAGCCGCCGAAGATGACGGAGTGGATCGCGCCGATACGCGCGCAGGCGAGCATAGCTACCGCCGCTTCCGGCACCATCGGCATGTAGATCGCCACCACGTCGCCTTTTTTAATCCCCTGGTCCAGCAGCACGTTGGCGAAGCGGCAGACGTCGCGGTGCAGCTCTTTATAAGAGATGTGTTTGCTCTGAGAGGCATCGTCGCCTTCCCAGATAATGGCCGTTTCGTTGCCGCGTTCGGCAAGATGGCGGTCCAGGCAGTTCGCCGCCAGGTTCAGCGTGCCGTCTTCATACCATTTAATGGAGACGTTGCCTGGCGCGAAAGAGGTATTCTTCACCTTCTGATAAGGTTTGATCCAGTCAAGGATGTGACCCTGCTCGCCCCAGAAGGCGTCCGGGTTGGTAACAGATTGCTGATATTTCTCGTGGTACTGCTCCGGGGTGATCAGGCAACGGTCCGCAATGTTTGCGGGAATGTCGTGTTTGTGTATTTGGCTCATGGCTTTTTTTCTCCTTGTAAGATGTTAATAATATGTCGCAAAAACGTTAATAGTAGGGGCTTTACAAGCTTTGTTTAGTATTTGGGCGACAGATCACGCATTGTTTGAACAGGTTGAAAATTGAGCGAATGAAACTTTGAAGGGAAATAATTAACGATGCCGATTATTCACAATTCTTTATAAAAAAGCGTTTTTATAACAAAAGGTTATTTATCAGAATTATGACAAACTCGCGTCATAACCGCTTTTGATAGTGAAATGCGTCGTTCTTTAAGGCTTGCGCAACAGGTCGTGCAAATGATACTCATACGCCGCGTTAAAAAATCCCATAAATCAACGCAACACAATTCATACCCTTTCAGTATGTCTCCATATTCATGCAGTTTTGCTGGTGCGGAGATTTCATTGAGGAAGTCAGTTTCTATGAAAAATTTGAAAGTCAGCCTGGCCTGGCAGATCCTGCTGGCCCTTGTGCTGGGCATCTTGTTGGGCAGTTATCTTCATTATCATAGCGACAGCCGCGAGTGGCTGATTGCGAACCTGCTCTCTCCGGCAGGCGATATTTTTATTCATCTGATTAAGATGATTGTGGTGCCCATTGTGATCTCGACGCTGGTGGTCGGTATCGCGGGCGTCGGCGATGCGAAGCAGTTAGGCCGCATTGGCGCGAAAACTATTCTCTATTTCGAAGTGATCACCACGGTTGCGATTATCCTCGGCATAACGCTGGCGAACGTATTCCAGCCAGGCTCCGGGATCGATATGTCGCAGCTGGCGACGGTGGATATTTCGAAATACCAAAGCACCACCGCTGACGTGCAGAGCCATTCCCACGGTCTGATGGGGACTATCCTGTCGCTGGTGCCGACCAACATCATTGCTTCCATGGCGAAAGGCGAGATGCTGCCGATCATCTTCTTCTCGGTGCTGTTTGGTCTGGGGCTCTCCTCCCTGCCGGCAACGCACCGTGAGCCGCTGGTCACCGTATTCCGCTCTATCTCCGAAACCATGTTCAAAGTCACCCACATGGTGATGCGCTACGCGCCGGTTGGGGTGTTCGCGCTTATCGCCGTGACCGTGGCGAACTTTGGTTTTGCCTCCCTGTGGCCGCTGGCGAAGCTGGTGATCCTGGTGCACTTCGCCATTCTGTTCTTCGCGCTGGTGGTGCTGGGGATTGTGGCGCGCCTGTGCGGGCTGAGCATCTGGATCCTGATCCGCATCCTGAAGGATGAACTGATTCTGGCGTACTCCACCGCAAGCTCTGAGAGCGTGCTGCCGCGCATCATTGAGAAGATGGAGGCGTACGGCGCGCCAGCGTCGATAACGAGCTTCGTGGTGCCGACCGGCTACTCCTTTAACCTGGATGGCTCGACGCTGTACCAGAGTATTGCGGCGATCTTTATCGCGCAGCTGTACGGCATTGACCTGTCGCTGTGGCAGGAGATCGTACTGGTTCTGACGCTGATGGTGACCTCAAAGGGCATCGCAGGCGTGCCGGGCGTCTCCTTCGTGGTGCTGCTGGCGACGCTGGGCAGCGTGGGTATTCCGCTTGAAGGCCTGGCGTTCATCGCCGGTGTGGACCGTATCCTCGATATGGCGCGTACCGCGCTGAACGTGGTGGGTAACGCGCTGGCGGTGCTGGTTATCGCCAAGTGGGAACATAAATTCGACCGTAAAAAAGCGCTGGCGTATGAACGCGAAGTGCTGGGTCGTTTTGATAAGACGGCTGACCAGTAACATCCTAAGCCCGGTGGCGCTGCGCTTACCGGGCCTACGGGTTTTGTAGGCCGGGTAAGGCGAAGCCGCCACCCGGCACGTTATTCTCCGCTCAACGCATCAAACTCCTCACACCCCGTATCAAACCCTTCGGTACAGCTCAGGTTTAGCCAGTAGAGCGCTTTCTGCTTATTCGGCGTAATAAAGCCTTTCTCACCCTGCTGGAACAGCATCCCTGCCCAGTACTCCGCATAGCCCGTACGTGACAGGGACGAGCTGCGCTTAAACCATGACGCCGCCTGTACGTCATCCTGCGGCACCTCTACGCCGTTGGCATAAATCAGCCCCAGCAGCAGCTGCGCATCGACCGCCGAGTCGTTGTCGATATCTTCGGCCGCCGTTTGCAGGAGCTTGATGGCCTGAGGATAGTCGGTTTTACCCGCCTGCGTGTTCACCATAATACGCGCCAGCATAATCGTGCCGCGCTTGCTGCCGGCGATGGTGGCCTGCTGCGCCAGCGCTTTAGCCTGAGCGTAATCCCCCTGCGTAAAGAGGATCTGCGAGAGTAACCCCATGGCGTCGACATCACCGCCTTTCGCGGCTTTCTCGGCCCACAGCGCTGCCTGCTTTCTGTCACCGGAGCTGAAGTAGGTATCGGCGAGATAATACTGAGCGCGGGCATCGCCGGCTTCCGCCTGCTTCTGATACTGGCTGCCTATCTCATCCGCGCGGGCGAACGACGTAAAAAATAACAACAACAGAAAAATGGCTTTCATGGATTCTTATCATCTGGGTACACGCCGCGCAGTATAATCGCGGTAGCAAAAGAAAAAAATGGGTGCATTAAGACCTCAGCATCCCACAAGCCGGGCGAAACCGTGGTTTCGCCCGTAGAGGTTAGCCTGCCACGCAGGCTAATTTCGCCGCCACCTCCTGATGTTCACTCTTTATTGAAAACTCGCAGAGTCTACCGCGAGTAATAAAGGTAAATATCACTATCGTCAGGCAGATAATAAAGACGATGCCTAACGCAGTTTTTAATGGCGTCATGCCTTTTACTCCTTGTCAAAAAAAGAATAAGAGGCTACGCTCAACCTGTTGGGAGTTGAGGGGTAGCCTCGGGTGAATGAAAATTTCCCGGGGCTTTCCACTTTCTGTCCCTCAACAATGCTCAAGACAGAAAGTCTTAAGCACCCGCCGCACATCTTATCCTTCTGAATTAAAATGCAAAGATGTAATTCTGTTCTGCGCGAATTACATTATTTTGCGAGCCGCTTTCCAGAATAATAATTTATATTTTTAATGTTTTAAGCGGAAATAAAAAGGGAGTGAATAACTCACTCCCTTTATTCAACGATTAATTAACGGCTTCAACCCATTGCGCTTTCACGCAGCCGTGCTTTCAGCTTGTTATATTCGTCGATCACATACTGTTCCGCCGCGCGCTGATCCGCAATTGGCTCCACGTTGACGGCGCAGTATTTATACTCCGGCGTTTTGGTTATCGGGCTGAGGTTCTCCGTCACCAGCTCGTTACAGGCACCAATCCACCACTGGTAGGTCATATAGACAGCCCCTTTGTTTGGACGGTCGCTGACCTGCGCGCGGGTAATGATGCGGCCTTTGCGCGAATTCACCCACACCAGCGCTTCATCCTCAATGCCGAGGCGCTCCGCATCGGCGGTGTTGATCTGCGCGTAGCCCGGTTCGTCCGCCAGCGCCGCCAGCGCGGCGCAGTTGCCGGTCATTGAACGACAGGAGTAGTGGCCTACTTCACGCACGGTAGAGAGCACCATCGGGTACTCCTCGGTGAGTTTATCGATCGGCGCAACCCAGTCGCAGGTGAAGAACTGCGCCAGCCCGTTCGGGGTGTCAAATTTCTCTTTAAAGAGATACGACGTCCCCTGGTCGGCCTCCGACTCGTCCCGGCACGGCCACTGGATGTAGCCCAGCTCACCCATTTTTTCATAGGTTGCCCCATAAAAGTCCGGGCACAGATGCCGCAGCTCGTCCCAGATCTCCTGGGTGTTGTTGTAGTGCATCGGGTAGCCCATGCGGGTGGCGATTTCGCTGATGATCTGCCAGTCCGTTTTCAAATCCCACTTCGGCTCGACCGCCTTAAAGAAGCGCTGGAAGCCGCGGTCCGCCGCCGTATAGACGCCTTCATGCTCGCCCCAGGAGGTTGACGGGAGAATCACATCCGCCGCCGCCGCGGTTTTGGTCATGAAGATATCCTGGACAATCACCAGCTCCAGATCCTCAAAGCCTTTGCGCACCGCAGACAGCTCGGCGTCGGTCTGGAGCGGATCTTCACCCATGATGTAGGCCGCCCGCACTTCACCGTGCGCCGCGCGGTGCGGCAGCTCGCTGATGCGATAGCCGGTGTGTGCCGGCAGGCTCTCCACGCCCCAGGCCTTCGCGAACTTCTCGCGGTTTTCCGGGTACTTCACGTACTGATAGCCCGGATACGTGTCCGGCAGCGCACCCATGTCGCAGGCACCCTGGACGTTATTCTGGCCGCGAACCGGGTTAACGCCGACGTGCGCTTTGCCCAGATTCCCGGTCAGCATCGCGAGGCTGGTCAGGGAGCGCACGGTTTCCACGCCCTGGTAGAACTGGGTCACGCCCATGCCCCACAGGATGGCGGCGGTTTTCGCTCCGGCATACATCCGAGCCGCCTGGCGGATCTCCTGCGCGCTCACGCCGGTTATCGCCTCTACCGACTCCGGCGTGTAGCCTTCGACAATTTTCCGGTACTCTTCAAACCCTTCCGTACGCGTGGCGACAAACGCCTGGTCGTACAGGTTCTCCTCAATAATGACGTGCCCCATCGCATTCAACAGCGCGATATTCGAGCCGTTTTTCAGCGCAATGTGCATATCCGCAATGCGCGCGGTTTCGATTTTGCGCGGATCGCAGACGATGATTTTCGCCCCGTTCTGTTTAGCGCGAATCACGTGGTTCGCGACGATAGGGTGAGAATCCGCCGGGTTATAACCGAAGATAAACACCAGATCGGTGTTATCTATCTCGTTGATAGCATTACTCATTGCGCCGTTACCGACCGACTGGTGCAGACCTGCAACCGATGGGCCGTGTCAGACGCGAGCGCAGCAGTCGACGTTATTGGTACCAATAACGGCGCGCGCGAATTTTTGCATCACGTAGTTGGTTTCATTCCCGGTCCCGCGTGAGGAGCCGGTGGTCTGAATGGCATCCGGGCCATACTTGGCCTTAATGGAACTCAGGCGCGTGGCGACGTAATCCAGCGCCTCGTTCCAGGAGACGGCTTCCAGCTTGCCGCCGCGCTCGCGGCGGATCATAGGGTTTTTCAGGCGCGGGGTGAGGATTTGTGTATCGTTAATAAAATCCCAGCCGTAATACCCCTTCAGGCACAGCGTGCCCTGGTTGGTTTTCCCCTGCGCGGCCTCCGCCCGGACGATTTTGCCGTTATCGACCACCAGGTGGATCTTGCAACCTGAGGCACAATAAGGGCAAACCGTGACGACTTTTTTCATCAGTCTGCTCCAGTTAATCAAATCTTTCGCACTGACTAATGCAGCTTCTATGCCATGTTTTTAGTGGGGTTACTCACCGGCTTTACGGTGCATTCCCGGCGAAATCTCTGACGAAAAGCAGACAATCGTCAAAATTGACGTGTCGAATGAGCGGCGGATGTGACATGGGTTGAATTTCCGTCACGGAAAAATCCATTTCACTGGAGCCGACGGCAGAATGGTTCAGACTTAACATAATCCCCTGACGGAAGCATATGATGAAACCGGCGATTCTGGTGGTTGATGACGATATGGCAGTGTGTGAACTGCTGCAGGATGTGCTGAGCGAGCATGTCTTTAGCGTGCTTGTCTGCCACAACGGCCAGGATGCGCTGCGACAGGTCCAGCAGGAGCCGGCTATCGCCCTTGTTCTGCTGGATATGATGCTGCCGGACATCAACGGCCTGCAGGTTTTGCTGCAGCTGCAAAAGCAGCGCCCGGCGCTACCGGTGATCATGTTAACCGGGCTGGGCAGTGAATCAGATGTGGTGGTGGGGCTGGAGATGGGGGCTGACGATTATATTGGCAAACCGTTTAATCCACGCGTGGTGGTGGCTCGCGTTAAGGCCGTGCTGCGTCGTACCGGAGCGCTGGCAGCCGAAGCGCCGATGCCACGTGCGGCGGGGATAACCTTCAACGACTGGACGCTGGACACCGCCCGCTGTGAACTGATTGATCCGCAGCGTAACGCCGTGCCACTGACTCAGGGTGAATATGGCCTGCTGCTGGCGCTCACGCAAAATGCCCGCCGGGTACTGAGCCGCGAGCAGCTGCTTGAGCTCACCCACAGCGAAAGTACCGAGGTATTCGACCGCACGATTGACGTGTTGATCATGCGCCTGCGGCGAAAAATCGAGGTCAACCCGCATCAGCCTAAGCTCATCAAAACCATGCGCGGTCTGGGCTACGTTTTTGCCGCCGATGTGTCTCATAGCGAGAAAGCGGCCTAAGTATTCTCTTTAATAAACAGCTGCAGCTCGGCCAGCGTTTTCGCGCCGTCAATCGCATTGGCCGCCAGCAGGCTTGCCCGCGCGCAGGCGTGCGCCAGATAAATACTTTCTGTCAGCGGCAGCGATTCATGGCAGCCGTATAAAAAGCCCGCGCAAAAGGCATCGCCCGCGCCGACGCTGCCGATAATCTCGTTCTGCTCCAGCTTCCACGACGGAACCCATCGGCCTGCTTCTCCCGGTGTTTCACCCCATGCCCCTTCCGGGCAGTGGATTACCACCCGCTGACGAACGCCTGCCGCCAGCAGCTGCGCCGCGGCATCGGCGATATGGGCGATGTTCAGGGCATCGTTGCCGTCGCGCATCTCCAGCCCGCTAAATTCACCGGCCTCGAGCTCATTAATCACCAGATAATCCAGATGGCGCAGGGCAGGGAGTACCAGCGGCTGATAGCGCGGGTCGCCCTTGCGGGACACCAGGTCAAGGGAGGTTTCATACCCTTGCTCGCGCATCTGCGCCAGCAGCCGCGCGCTGCGGGTGCCAAATTCGTCATCTGGCATATCCAGGCTGTCGAGCAGCAGCAGGTAGCCGAGATGGAAGATCTTCATCGATCCATCGAGACGATCGAAGGCGGGAAGATCCAGCAGACGGTTGGCGCCCGGCGAGTGGAAAAAGGTGCGCTGCCCGCTGGGATCGGTCATCACCTGCGACATGGAGGTTGGGGCGAAGGTGGTGCGCTGTACGCGCTGGCGGTTGACGTGGTACTGGTCGAGCATTGCCAGAATGTAGTCCCCGTCGCCGTCTTCCCCGATCAGCCCCACCGCCTGCAGCGGCAGGCCGGCGTGCATTTTCGCCAGCGTCAGCAGCACGTTGAGCGGCGCGCCGCCGGTGGAGCGTTCGCTGTGGGTGATTTCCGCCAGCCAGCCGCGCTCCGGCCACTGCACGATCTGGTGAACGTGATCCACCAGCATGTTGCCTGCGGCGATGATGCCTTTGCGTTCCATTATGCCTGCCCCGCGCTGCCGAAGATGCGCATCTGCTCGGCGACCGTATCGGTTATCGCCTCTTCTATCCCCAGCAGCAGTTCGGCAAACTCATCGTACAGCGGCTGGCGGTTCGCCATACGCTGCTCAACGGCGGCGAGCGCGGCCTGCGACATGCCGGTGTAGAAGTTGATTTTATGAATGCCCAGCTCGATGGCGCGGCGGAAGTCTGCATCGCTAATCCCGGAGCCGCCGTGCAGCACCAGCGGCAGCCCCGTCTGCTGACGAATGGCGTCCAGGCGCGGGAAATCGAGCTTCGGTTCGCCTTTGTATTTGCCGTGCGCGTTGCCGATGGCGACCGCCAGCGCGTCGATGCCGGTCTTATCGACAAACTCCCGCGCCAGCTGCGGGTCGGTAAAGAACGCTTCATCCGCATGTCCGTACAGCGCGCCGCCTTCATCCCCGCCGACCGCGCCCAGCTCCGCCTCCACCGAGACGCCCACCGCGTGGCACATCTTCACCACTTCCCGGGTCTGGCGAATGTTCTCCTCGTAGCTCAGCGTCGAGCCGTCGAACATCACCGAGCTAAACCCCAGGCGCAGGGCGCGCACGACGGCCTCGAAATGCAGACCGTGGTCGAGATTCAGCACCACGGGAATATCGTGACGGGCGGCTTCGAACTTGACCGCTTCGACCAGCGAATCCAGGGAAACATACTTAAAGTGCACTTCAGCGATGTTGATGATAAACGGCGAGCGTTCCTGCTTTGCGGCGGCAAACAGCGCGCGCAGGAAATGGGAGTCGAGCACGTTGAACGCGCCCAGCGCGTAGCGGTGTTTCCTGGCGTGCTCAAGACCGTCGGCAAGAGAAATCAGTGGCATCATTCACTCCTTATCTCCGAAACAGGTTGTACTCGTTGCACAGCACCAGCACCGCCGGTTCGTCTTCTTCGATGTTGTTATAGCGGGCAACGGGCTGCAAAAAGTGGTTGTCGTGCTCGTCGTCATTCACCGACGACACTTCGCCCACCAGCACGTCGCCAAAGCCGCGTTCGCCCCAGAAGCTGTGATACAGGCCGGGCGTGAGACAGATGCTTTCTCCTGGTGTGAGGCGCAGCTGGCTGCCGGGAGCGTGGGTTTGCCGACAGCCGTCAATCGTGACGGTCACGTCGGTGTTTTCGGTCTCTTCATGCGCTCCCGCATTCCATAACTCAATAATCAGGTTCCCGCCGCCCCGGTTAATGATGTCTTCCCGCTTGCGCCAGTGAAAATGCATCGGCGTCACCTGGCCGTCGCGCACGTGCATGATTTTTTCGGCGTAGCATTTCTCATACGGCACGCCGTTGGGGGAGCCGTTGCGCAGGGTAAACAGGGTCAGACCCTGCGCGGCAAAGCTGTTGCCGCCGAAAGCGGTCACGTCCCAGCCGAGCTTGAGGTCAAACACTTCCTGCCATGCGGCCCGATCAAGCTGCTGCCATTTGGTTGGCGGAAAGCTGGCAAACGGCGGGAGATGCACGTCGTGCATGGAAAAGAACTGCCGCGTGTGGCCGAGGATTTCATTGATGTCGGAGCGTTTCATGGGGACTCCTTGAAAACAGTTCCCTCTCCCTGTGGGAGAGGGAAAAGGATCATTTAACCGTCCACCCCTTATACGTGCCGACGTTCTTTTTATCGATCATCGTCACTGGGATCAGCACAGGCTCTTTCGGCGCAGGTTTGCCCTGCAGAATGTCATAGCCGATCTCCACCGCCTTCGCCGCCATCACCTGCGGATCCTGCGCCGGGGTCGCCACAAACAGGGAGTTTTCGCGCTTCAGCGCCTCTTCACCGTCCGGGGAACCGTCCACGCCGACGATAAAGAACTCGTTGCGCTGGGCCTGTTTCGCCGCCAGATCGGCGCCGATCGCGGTCGGATCGTTAATCGCGAATACGCCGTCGATCTTCGGATTGGCCGCCAGCAGAGAGGTCATCACTTCCAGCCCGCCTTCACGACTGCCTTTGGCATTTTGGTTGTCCGAGAGCACCTTGATGTCCGGATGTTTTTTGAATTCCGTCTGGCAGCCTTCCACGCGGTTCTGCACCGCGGAGACCGGCGGTCCGTTGATGATCACCACGTTGCCTTTGCCTTTCAGGCGGTCGGTAATGTACTTACAGGCCATTTCCCCCGCCTGGGTATTATCGGAGGTAATGGTCGCATCGGCCCCTTCCGCCGCCACGTCCACCGCCACGACCACGATCCCCGCTTCTTTGGCCCGCTTCACCGCCGGGCCGATCCCTTTGGAATCCGCAGCGTTGAGGATGATCATGTCCACCTTCGCGGCGATGAAGTTATCGATCTGCGACACCTGCTGGCCCAGATCGTAACCGCTGGAAACCAGCGTCACCTTGACGTTATCGCCAGCCAGCTTGCGCGCTTCCAGCTCGGCACCTTTGGTGATCTGCACGAAGAACGGGTTAGCCAGGTCGCCCACCGTCACGCCGATGGACTTCAGATCTTTTGCCTGCGCAAACGGCGTTGCGGCCAGCAGCGCGCCAGCACAGAGCGCGGTCACTAAGGGTTTCAAACGCATCTTGTCTTCCTCGCTTGTAGGGTATTGTTGTTATGCACTTTGATGATGTCGGGTACGGTATTTGTCGATCAGCACCGCTATGATGATCACCGCCCCTTTGATCACCAGCTGCCAGAAGTAGGAGACGCCCATCAGCGTCATGCCGTTGTTGAGGGTGGCGATGATCAGCGCCCCCACCAGCGTGCCGGTGATCGTGCCGATCCCGCCGACGAAGCTGGTGCCGCCGAGGATCACCGCCGCAATCGCATCCAACTCGTAACCCGTGCCGAGGTTGCCGTTGGCGCTGTAGAGGCGCGAGGCGCTCATCACCCCGCCGAGGCCGGAGAGCAGGCCGCTCATGCCGTAGACAAACAGCAGCACCAGCCAGACTTTGATGCCGGTTAAGCGCGCCGCCTGCATGTTGCCGCCGACCGCGTAGATATGAACGCCGAGCGTGGTGCGGCGCAGGATGAACCAGCAGATAGCGATGACCGCCAGGGCAATGACGACGAGCCACGGAATCGGGCCGAGATAGTTATTGCCGATCCACTCGAAGCTGATGCTGGAGTTAATCACCGTGGTACCGTCCGCCAGCAGATACGCCGCGCCGCGCAGCGCCGTATAGGTGCCGAGCGTGACGATAAACGGCGGCAGCCCGGCGAAGGCCACCAGCGCGCCGTTGAACAGCCCCAACACCATGCCGAGCATCAGCGCCGCCGGAATGGAGAGCATCGCAAATTCAGGAATAAGCGAGACCACCATCGCCGCCACCGCCGTGGTGCCGAGAATCGAGCCCACGGAGAGGTCAATCCCGCCGGTCAGAATGATGAAGGTCATCCCCGCCGCCAGCACGATGTTGATCGACGCCTGACGGGTAATGTTGAGCAGGTTACTTTCGGTAAAGAAGTTCGGGGCGATAAAGCCAAACACCGCCACAATCAGGATTAAAATCGGCAAAATGCCGACCGTTTGCATCAGATCGCTCATCAGCATTTTTTTGGCGGAGGCGGATTTCGCCACCTGCTGCGGATGGGTTGGAGTTGTCATGATTGCACCGCCTGATGATGTGTGTCGTTCACGCCGGTTGCCAGCGTCATAATATTTTCCTGAGAGATGTCGCGCCCGTGCAGTTCACCCGCAATGCTGCCTTCCCGCATTACGTACACCCGGTCGCTCATGCCTACCACTTCCGGCAGCTCGCTGGAGATCATCAGAATCGCCACCCCCTTGCGCGCCATCTGGTTCATGATGCGGTAGATCTCGCTTTTGGCACCGACGTCCACCCCGCGCGTGGGTTCGTCGAGAATCAGAATGCGCGGGCCAATCGCCACCCAGCGGGAGATCAGCAGCTTTTGCTGGTTGCCGCCGGAGAGCCCGCCCGCGCGCACCTGAGAATGGGGCACGCGGATGTTAAGCAGGGCGATAGCATCATCGGAAATGGACTGGGCTTTTTTGCGGTTAAGCATGCCGAAGGTGGCGTCGCGCTCCAGCGTCGCCATGGTGATGTTCTCCTGCGCCGCCAGCTCCAGAAACAGCCCCTGTTCCTTGCGGTTCTCGGTGAGAAAACCAATCCCGTTTTCAATGGCCGCGCGCGGGGAGTGGATCACCACCGGCTCGCCGTCCACCTCAATCATCCCGCCGGTGGCCTTGCGCACGCCGAAAATCAACTGCGCCAGCTCGGAGCGTCCGGCCCCGACCAGCCCCGCCAGCCCGACGATTTCACCGGAGCGCACCTGCAGGCTGCACGGCTGCACTTTTTTACCGTCGGTGAGGTGGTGCACGTTGAGACGCGGGCTGCCGAGAGGGATATCGCGCTCTTTGTTGAACAGATCGCTGAGCGGGCGGCCCACCATCATCTTCACCAGTTCAGACGCGTTCAGCTTGTCGCGCGTCAGGCTGCCGACGTACTGCCCGTCGCGCAGAACGCTCACGCGGTCAGAGAGTTCATATACTTCCGCCATGCGGTGGCTGATATAGATGATCGCCATCCCTTCATCGCGCAGGCGCAAAATCAGTTCAAACAGGCGATGGGTTTCGCGGGAGGAGAGGGCGGCGGTGGGTTCGTCCATCACCAGGATGCGGCTGTTGCGGTGCAGCGCGCGGGCGATTTCCACCTGCTGCTGCTCGGCGATGGTCAGCTTCATCACCAGGTCGGTGGCGCTGAACTGCGCGCCGAGACGGTCAATCACCGCCTGCGCCTGGGCGGCCATCTCCTTGCGCTGCACCAGCCCGCCGCGCGACAGCTCGCTGCCGAGGAAGATATTTTCCGCGACGGTCAGATTGGGGGCGAGCTGCATCTCCTGGTAAATCAGGGTAATGCCTGCGGCCAGCGCGTCCTTCGGCCCTTTGATGTGAAACGGCTGGCCGTCGATCAGGATCTCGCCGCCGGTGGCGGTATAGGCCCCCGCGAGGATCTTCATCAGCGTGCTTTTTCCCGCGCCGTTTTCCCCCATCAGCGCGTGGATCTCACCGGGGAAGACCGTCAAATCTACGCCCTTGAGCGCGTGGAAATTGCCAAAGGTTTTGGCAATGTGGCGCATCTCTAAAACCGGGGTTCTGCTCATGGCGGATCTCCTGTGAATGTCGATATCTGCACTTCATCACAGGTGCGTAAATGCAAAATGTCAGAAGCTGTTCATATTTGTCATAGTTATGAATAGCGAATGTGGATCACAGTTACGGAGTCAACATGTCTTCACGCCCCCCGTTCTTCTCCAGCGCCCGCGGTCGCCTGCTGATATTTAACCTGCTGGTGGTCGCCGTCACGCTGATGGTGAGCGGCGTGGCGGTGCTCGGCTTTCGTCATGCCAGCCAGATCCAGGAGCAGGTCCAACAGCAAACGCTGGACGACATGACCGGGAGCATGAACCTCGCGCGCGACACGGCCAACGTGGCAACGGCGGCGGTGCGGCTTTCGCAGGTAGTGGGGGCGCTGGAGTACAAAGGCGAGGCCGAGCGGCTGAAGCAGATGCAAACGGCGCTGCGCCGCTCGCTGGAACAGCTGGCGGATGCCCCGCTGGCGCAGCAGGAGCCGGCGCTGGTGGCGCGGATTATTCGCAGAAGCAATGAATTACAGCAAAGCGTAACGGGGATGCTGGAGCGTGGGCAAAAGCGGCATCTTGAGCGTAACGCGCTGCTGAGCTCGCTCTATCAAAGCCAGAGCTATTTACGCCATCTTCAGGACATCAACCGCCGCTTCGGCAGCAACGTGCCGGACGCGCGGCAGCTGATGGAGATGGATCGGCTGATCGCGGCCGCGATTGATACACCTTCGCCGCGTGCTACCGTTCAGCAGCTGGACGCCGTGACCGCCACGCTGCCCCGAAGCGCCATACAGCCGGTCGTGGAGGGCGTTCTGCCCGATTTTAACGCCGAGCTGCGCAAGCTTGCCCCGCTGTCGAAGCAGCTGGAGGAGAGCGATCTGTCCATCAGCTGGTATATGTTCCACATTAAGGCCCTGGTGGCGATTCTTAATAGCGATATTAATCAGTACGTTGAACAGGTGGCGCAGGCTTCCCGGCTTCGCACGGCCCAGAGCCATCACGAGTTGCAATCCATAAGCGTGTTTATCAGCATCTTCGCCGTGCTGGCGCTGATCATCACCGGCTGCGCCTGCTGGTATATCTACCGCAATCTGGGCTCCAACCTGACGGCCATCTCCCGGGCGATGTCGCGACTTGCCCACGGTGAACAGGATGTTTCTGTTCCTGCGCTGCAGCGGCGCGACGAGCTGGGCGAGCTGGCGCGCGCGTTTAACGTTTTTGCCCGCAACACCGCCTCGCTTGAGCACACCACGCGGCTGCTGAAAGAGAAAACCACGCAGATGGAGATCGACCGCATCGAGCGTCAGGGGCTGGAAGAGGCGCTGCTGCACAGCCAGAAGATGAAGGCCGTCGGACAGCTGACTGGCGGGCTGGCGCATGATTTTAACAACCTGCTGGCGGTAATTATCGGCAGCCTTGAGCTGACAGACCCCGAATCAAACGACGCGCCGCGCATTACCCGTGCGCTGAAGGCTGCCGAACGCGGCGCGCTGCTGACCCAGCGCCTGCTGGCGTTTTCCCGCAAACAGTCCCTGACGCCGCATGCAGTAGAGATGCTGCCCCTGCTGGAAAACCTTCGGGAACTGATGCGCCACTCGCTGCCCGCCACGCTTACTCTGGAGATTGAAGCGCAAACCCCGGCATGGCCCGCGTGGATTGACGTCAGCCAGCTGGAAAACGCCATTATCAACCTGGTGATGAACGCCCGGGATGCGATGGAAGGCCAGAGCGGGGCGATCAAAATTCGCACCTGGAACCAGCGCGTGACCCGCAGCGACGGACGCAGGCAGGATATGGTAGCGCTGGAGGTCATCGATCGCGGCAGCGGGATGTCGCAGGAGGTGAAATCCCGGGTTTTTGAACCGTTCTTCACCACCAAGCAGACCGGGAGCGGAAGCGGGCTGGGCCTGTCGATGGTGTACGGTTTTGTGCGTCAGTCCGGGGGGCGGGTAGAGATCGAAAGCGCGCCGGGACAAGGAACGACCGTGCGGCTCCACCTCCCGCGCTCGACGCTGCCCGCCGTTTCGGAGGATGAAGCGCTGGCTGCCACAACGTCCGTGGATAACGAGCGGCTTGTACTGGTGCTGGAAGATGAGGCGGACGTTCGCCAGACCCTGTGCGAACAGCTGCATCAGCTTGGCTACCTGACGCTCGAAGCGGACAGCGGCGAACAGGCCCTGAGCATGCTGGCGGCTTCGCCGGATATTGGCATGTTTATCAGCGATCTGATGCTGCCCGGAAGCCTGAGCGGGGCCGAGGTGATTAACCATGTGCGCAGCCATTACCCGCAGCTTCCGGTGCTGCTGATCAGCGGGCAGGATTTGCGCCCGGCGCATAACCCGCAGCTGCCGGACGTTCCGTTACTGCGTAAGCCGTTTACCCGCCAGCAGCTGGCGCAGGCGCTGCGGAAGGTGATGGTAATTTGAGATTCCTCCGCTACCCCGGTTCCCAGCCATTCATTACCGTAAGGCCAGTTCCCCTGCGAGTCTGGCCTTATGAAACGTTACTCTACCGTCCTGTTATTTGGTCTGCTGACTTTAACCAGCCAACTGGCGCATGCCGATGTGATTGATGACGCCATTGGCAACATTCAGCAGGCGATCAACGATGCCTACAACCCCAGCAGCAGCCGTAATGACGATGACGACGATCGTTACGACCGCAGCCGTCAAATCGACAGCCGACAGTACGACGATCGTCGTCGGCAGCTCGAAGACAGACGCCGCCGCTTAGACGAGCGTCAGCGCCAGCTGGACGACGACAGGCGTCGGTTAGAAGAGGACGAGCGCAGGTTGGAAGACGATTACGATCGCGGCTAAGTGCGGCCTGTTGCCCTCACCCCAGCCCTCTCCCACGGGAGAGGGAGAAAACCTAATCCAGCACCAGTACCATCCCGTCATATCCCGCTTCAATGCCGTCCGGCAGCGGGTTATCCATCATCCATGCGTCAAACTGATGGCTAATGTGCGTCAGGATCACCTGCGGACAGCCAATCACCTCGTTCAGGGCAATCACCGTATTTAAATCACTGTGGTTGCGCGGCGTCTCCGGACGCGGTTCATGGCTGCAGTCGATGATTATCGCCTGTGGCTGATTGTTGAGCAGAAACGTCACCGTTTTATCCGGCAGCCCGGCGGTATCAGTAAGCCACGCCACGCGGCTATGGGCCGATTCCAGCAGATACCCGAAGGTCAGTTTTGAATGGTTGAGCGGCAGCGGCGTGACCCGCAGCCCCTGCAGCTCAAACATCACGAACGGCTCGACCGTGTGGCTGAAATCCAGAATACCGGGGTGTTTAAACAGGTCGTCACAGCCCGCTTCATCCGGCGGGCCGAAGACCGGGATGGTTGCGCCCACGCCCCAGCGCAGAGGGAATAGCCCCTGGACGTGATCCATATGATAGTGCGTGAGCAAAAACTGCTGGAAGCTCCCCGCCGGCCAATCGTCCATCAGGTGCGGAATGCCCGCATCCAGCAGGGTGACAGCATCGTTGAATTTGACCACCGCGCTACAGGGGCGACGGCGATAGTTGTCCTGCAGGCGCGCCCTGCGACACGCCGCGCAGTCGCAGCCAAAGACCGGGACCAGCTGTGCGCTTCCGGTTCCCGTTAACGTGATGGTCAGACTCATAACGCACCTCTACAGCGGTTTGGTGAAGCGAAAATGGCTCTGCGTATATCCCTCACGAACGTAAAAGCGGTGGGCGTCCGTGCGCTTCACGCTGGTGGAGAGTTCGGTCAGCTCGGCGCCTGCCTGCCTCGCGATGTCCTCCGCCCATGCCAGCAGCTTGCTGCCCACCTTTAGCCCGCGCGCCTGCGGCATCACCACCAGCTCCTGGATCTCGCCGATCCAGCGGGCATGATGCAGGTGAAACTGCATGTGCAGGCCGATCATGCCGACGACCTGTCCGTCCAGCTCGGCAAGCTGGTAGCGCATGTTGTGATCCTGCAGATTGGCAAGATAGCCAGCGTGAAACGCCTGGTGGTCAAATTCACACTGCTTAAGCTCGCAGATCAGAGCGTAAACGATTTGCGCGTCGTCGGCGGTGGCGGGGCGAAGCTGGCATTCAGGCATGCTGTCTCTCCTTCTGGCGAATAAGCGATAAAAAGGTCTCGACTGACTGTAGCAAACTTCCGTCGTTATTGAGGACATGACAGCCCGACGGAGTGTAGCGCGCCGCACGTTCCAGCCGCTGGTCGATCTCACGCGCATTTTCGCGCCCCCGGCTTTGCAGGCGGCTGCGCAGAATATCCGGAGAAACCTGCAAACAGACCGGCAGCAGCGCCGCTTCGTACCGGGCTTTTGCCTGCGGCAGATGCGCGCGCGAGCCGTTAACCAGCACGTCGAAGCCCGCGTGCAGCCAGAGGTCGATCTCGATGCCGACGCCGTAATAAAAGCCGTTCGCGTGCCAGCTCAGCGCCAGCAGATTTTGCCCGGCGCGGGTAAAAAACTCCTGCTCGCTCAGGGCGATATGGTTTTCACTGCCAGCGTTAGCCGCGCGGGTAATGTAGCGGTGCGCCACCAGCAGCTGTGAATGTTCCCGCTGCCGTAACGCCGACAGCAGGCTGTCTTTTCCCGAGCCGGACGGGCCCATTAACCAGATGAGTCTTCCCATCAGAACACCCTTTTTCCCTGACGCCAGACGTGGTCGATATGAACGTGCTCGCCCTTGCGGTGCGCCAGCACCAGGTCTGCCCGTTTGCCTTCGGCAATCTCACCGCGGTCGTGAAGGTTGAGCGCGCTGGCCGGGTTTTTCGTCACCAGTCGAATCGCCTGCGGCAGCGTAAAGCGGTTGTCCTCGTCGTCTGCAACGCGGAAGGCCGCGTCCAGCAGGCTGGCGGGGTAGTAGTCAGACGAGAGGATATCCAGCAGGCCGAGGGAAGCGAGTTTGCTTGCCGCCACGTTGCCGGAGTGCGATCCGCCGCGCACGATGTTCGGCGCGCCCATCAGCACGTTCATGCCGTGTTTGCGGGAGGCTTCAGCCGCTTCGAACGTGGTGGGAAATTCGGCGATCACGCTGCCAAGCTGGTGGGATTCGCGCACGTGATCGTGCGTGGCGTCGTCATGGCTGGCCAGCGCAATGTTGCGGTCCCGACACATCGCGGCAATGGAGAGACGGTTCGGCTGCGACCATTGTGCCGCAAGCGCCAGCTGCTCTTCTTCGTAGCGCGCCATCTCCGCGTCGTTGAGCGAGTATTTGCCCTGATAGTATTCACGGTACTTTTCAATGTTGGCGAACTGGCGCTGCCCCGGGGAGTGATCCATCAGGGAGACCAGCGACACCGGCTCGCGGCCGACCAGCTTTTCAAACAGCGGCAGGGTGGTGTGATGCGGCAGCTCGCAGCGCAGGTGCAGGCGGTGCTCGGCGCGGTTGAGGCCGCGCTTTTGCGTCTCCTCTACGGCGTTGATCATCTTTTCCAGATTTTCCAGACGATCGCCGCCGTCGCGCACGTCGCCGATCGCCACCGCGTCCAGCACCGTGGTGATGCCGCTGGCGACCATCAGCGCGTCGTGGCTGCTCATCGCCGAATGGGCGGGCCAGTCCACCTTCGGGCGCGGGGTGAAGAATTTATCCAGATTATCGGTATGCAGCTCAATCAGCCCCGGCAGCAGCCAGCCGCCGTCGCCGTCCATCGCTTCAGGAGAACGGCTTTGGGTTTCGGCAAAGGCGCGGATGACGCCGTCCTGGATTTCAACCGAACCCTTCACGACCTCATTTTCCAGCACCAGCCTGACATTATTGATAATCATGCGTTTGTCCCCATCGGGTGCAGCCTGTCCGCTACGCGATTGCGGACGGCGTCGTCGTGGAAGATCCCGACGATCGCCGCCCCGCGCGCTTTGGCCTGTTCGATCAGCGCTATCACCGCTGCGCTGTTTTTAGCGTCGAGCGAGGCGGTGGGTTCATCCAGCAGTAAAATCGGATAGTCGACGATAAACCCGCGCGCGATATTCACGCGCTGCTGCTCGCCGCCGGAAAAGGTCGACGGGGCCAGGTGCCACAGGCGCTCCGGCACGTTGAGGCGCGTCAGCAGGCTGGCGGCCCTGGCGGCGCAGGTTTCGCGCGGGACGCCGAGATCCAGCAGGGGCTGCATCACCACGTCCAGGGCGGAGATCCGCGGGATCACCCGCAGGAACTGGCTGACCCAGCCGATCGTTGAGCGGCGCACTTCCAGCACCTTGCGCGCCGGGGCCTGAGCCAGATCGACCCACTCTTCGTTATGGCGAATATGGATGTGGCCTTCGTCCGGTAAATAGTTGGCGTACAGGGAGCGCAGCAGGGTCGATTTACCGCTGCCGGAGTGGCCGTGCAGCACCACGCATTCACCCTGACTCACCTCTAACGAGGCATTTTGCAGCACCGGCAGGCGCACGCCATTTTGCTGGTGGAGCACAAAGGTCTTACTGACATTTTCAACGTGGATCATGTTGGCCTCTCAATTCTGTAATACCGAGGACACCAGCAGCTGGGTGTACGGATGATGTGGATCGTCGAGCACGCGGTCGGTCAGCCCACTTTCCACCACCTGACCCTGCTTCATCACCAGCAGGCGGTCCGCCAGCAGGCGCGCAACGCCCAGATCGTGGGTGACAATCACCACCGCCAGGTTCAGCTCCACCACCAGGCCGCGCAGCAGGTCGAGCAGGCGGGCCTGCACGGAGACGTCCAGCCCGCCGGTGGGTTCATCCATAAACACCAGCTTTGGATGGGTGACCAGATTGCGGGCAATTTGCAAACGCTGCTGCATACCGCCGGAAAAGGTGGTTGGCAGGTCGTCAATGCGCGAGGCGGGGATCTCCACCTCCTCCAGCCAGTGCTGTGCGGTGGCACGGATGTTGCCGTAGTGGCGCGCGCCGGTGGCCATCAGCCGTTCGCCGATATTGCCTCCCGCCGACACCTGACGGCGCAGGCCGTCCATCGGGTGCTGATGCACCACGCCCCACTCGGTGCGCAGCAGGCGACGGCGCTCGGCCTCGCTTATGTCGTAGAGGGAGCGTCCCTGATACAGGATCTCGCCGTGTTGCGGCGTCAGGCGCGCGGAGATGGACTTCAGCAGGGTGGTTTTGCCGGAGCCGGACTCGCCGACAATGCCCAGCACTTCGCCCGGCCACAGCTCGAACGACACGTCGCTGAAGCCTTTTCCCGGCGCATAAAGGTGGGTCAGGTTATTAACCGAAAGCAGCGGTTTCATTGGCCGTTCGCCTCGCTCTGTTGGCGGCAGTAATCGGTGTCGGAGCAGACAAACATCCGTTTGCCCGTATCGTCCAGCACCACTTCATCGAGATAGCTGTGTTTGGATCCGCAGATGGCGCACGGCTCGTCCCACTCCTGCACCGTAAACGGGTGATCGTCGAAATCCAGGCTTTCGACACGCGTATACGGCGGCACGGCGTAGATGCGTTTTTCACGTCCGGCACCAAAGAGCTGCAGGGCAGGCATCATGTCCATCTTCGGATTGTCGAATTTTGGGATCGGCGACGGGTCCATGACGTAGCGCCCGTTGACCTTCACCGGGTAGGCGTAGGTGGTGGCGATATGGCCGAAGCGGGCGATGTCTTCATACAGTTTGACCTGCATGATCCCGTACTCTTCCAGTGCGTGCATGGTGCGGGTCTCGGTTTCGCGCGGCTCGATAAAGCGCAGCGGCTCCGGGATCGGCACCTGGAAAATCAGAATCTGATCTTCCGTCAGCGGAGTCTCCGGAATGCGGTGGCGGGTCTGGATCAGCGTCGCGTCTTCGGTTTTTTCGGTGGTGTTGACGCCCGTCACGCGCTTAAAGAAGTTGCGGATCGACACGGCGTTGGTGGTATCGTCCGCGCCCTGGTCGATAACCTTCAGCACGTCCGCTTCGCCAATCACGCTGGCGGTGATCTGAATGCCGCCCGTGCCCCAGCCGTACGGCATCGGCATTTCACGGCCACCAAACGGCACCTGATAGCCGGGGATCGCCACTGCCTTAAGGATGGCGCGGCGGATCATGCGTTTAGTTTGCTCATCCAGATAGGCAAAGTTGTAGCCGCTTAAGTTAGCCATTGGCGCGCTCCCGTTGCAGGCGTTTCAGCAGTTCCAGTTCGGCCTGGAAATCGACGTAGTGCGGCAGCTTGAGGTGCGAGACAAAGCCTGCGGCCTCGACGTTGTCCGCGTGGGCCAGCACGAACTCTTCGTCCTGCGCCGGGCCGGCAATGTGCTCGCCGTAGTCCGGCGCCTGCAGGGCGCGGTCAACCAGCGCCATCGCCATCGCCTTGCGCTCGCAGAGGCCAAACACCAGCCCGTAGCCGCGGGTAAAATGCGGGTCTTCATTCTCTGGCGCGACGAAACCGTTGACCATTTCGCACTCGGTCATCAGCAGTTCGCCGACGTTCACCGCAAAACCCAGCTCTTCCGGCACGATTTCGACGTCGAGATAGCCGCTGCGGATCTCTGCCGCGAACGGGTGGTTGCGCCCGTAGCCGCGCTGTGTGGAGTAGGCCAGCGCCAGCAGATACCCTTCGTCGCCGCGCATCAGCTGTTGCAGACGGGACGAGCGTGAGCACGGGTAGACCGGCGGCGTGCGGGTGACGTCGTCCGGCGTGGCGCCAGTGTCTTCTTCCGCTTTCGCCAGCCCCTGGTTTGCCAGCAGGCTGAAGACGTGCGGAGACGGTTCCTGTTCGACATCTGAAGTGCTGAGCGTTGGGGCTTCGCCGTTCGCCAGCAGCGTGAAGTCCAGCAGACGATGGGTGTAGTCGTAAGTCGGGCCAAGCAGCTGGCCGCCGGGAATGTCTTTATAAACGGCAGAGATTCGGCGCTCCAGGCGCATTTCCGCCGTGTTCACCGGCTCGCTGACTGCCAGACGGGGAACGGTGGTGCGCCAGGCGCGCAGCAGGAAGATGGCTTCCACGTTATCGCCGCTGGCCTGCTTGAGCGCCAGCGCTGCAAGCTCGCGGTCAGCAACGCCGCCCTCGGTCATCACGCGGTCAACCGCGAGGTTAAGCTGTTGCTCAATTTGGGCGACGCTCAGCTCGGGAAGCTGTTCATCGCCCCGGCGTCTGTGCTCCTGTAAGGCATGAGCGGCGGCGATCGCCTTTTCGCCTCCTTTGACGGCTACGTACATCAGCACACCTCCACGTGGGTAGTCCGCGGGATTGCCAGCAGGCGCTCCCCGCAGGTCAGGATCAGGTCAATGCCGAGCGGGAACGGGTGCGGGCGCTCGGTCAGCTCATGGATGATGCACTCCGGTAGCTGAGGCGCGACCATCCGCTCGTCGGCGATGCCTGCGCCTGTCAGGCGAAGCATGCGGCCACCGCTCAGGCTGGAGACCTGCAAAATCAGCGTGGCGCTGGTTTCCGGTGCGACGGCACTGCCTTCGCTAAGGGCGTTAAGCTGTTCATGGCTGATCTGTTCGTCGGCGACGGCAAAGACCGCCTGCTGGGGCTGATCGACCAGCGGCGCGCTGGTGTGAAAGCGCAGGTTCTGGCTGGCGATATCGTTCAGCAATGCGCCTGACAGCCATACCGGGGTGTCGTTGTCCGCCAGCGTCAGCAGCACGCTGGTGGAGGCGAGGTTCAGCGGCAGCCAGCCCTGCGAGAGCTGGTGCAGCGAGACGATCACGCCGGGCTCGCTCATGGCTTTCAGCAGGCGACGGAAACTCTGTTGGGCATCCTGGACGGCCAGGGTAAAAGCAGGTTGAAGCGTCATGCGTTGTCTCCGCGAACGAGCGTAAAGAAGTCGACCCGGCTGGTGTTCACTTCGGCCTGACGCGCGGCAAGGCGTGCGGCGCGGTCGGCTTCCAGCGGGGCAATAAGGGTTTCCATTAACGTCTGGAAATGCGGGTGTTCCTGTAAAAGCGCGTCGATCACCGCGCAGCGCTCGGCGTGCGTTTTGTCTCGCCCAAGTACGTAGCTATAACCCAGCGTGCCGCTGTTAAGGCGGATAGCCGCGCGGGTGAGGGTGGCATCGCCGGCGAAGAAGCGCTCGCCGGTGCCGCCCATGCGTGCCTGGATCTGCACCAGGCCGATCTCCGGCGCGCGGATCGTGTCGTAGTCCGGCGTCAGGCCGAGTGCGTTCATGCGGGCGGCCAGCGCAGCAGGCTGGCTATGGGCCAGCACGCGCATCCAGCGCTGTCGGGTGGAGGTGTCGAAGTGCATTCAGTGCTCCATGGTGAATTCAATCATGTCGGCGCGGGTCAGGCTGACGGAGTATTCCGTCGCGTTGATCTCGCCGTCACGGTGGTTGAGGGTGCGCACGCAGAGCAGCGGGGCCATATTGGGGATCTCCAGCACCTTGCTCTCTTTCGCCTGCGCACGGCGGGCGCTGATGCGCGTCTGGGTGCGTTTGAGCGCGATACCCGTCGCGTCCTGAAGGAAATCATGCAGGGAACCGCTGGCGAAATGTTGCAGCACTGGCCAGAGGGCCAGGTCCGCGAAGTAGTGGTCGATCTGGCAGACCGCCACGCCGTTGACCCGGCGCAACGTACGCAGGTGTACGACGTTGTCACCCTCCTGAATCCCGAGCGCGTCCGCCACGTGGCGGGAGGCCGGGCGCAGTACCGAGAGCAGCTTTTCGCTGGTCGGATGGCTGCCTTGATCCAGCAGGTTCTGGCTAAAACGCGCCTGGGCGTTGAGCGGGTAGTCAAACGGGCGCATCAGCACCAGCACGCCGACGCCCTGACGGCGCTGGACCCAGCCGCGCTCCACCAGCTGGTCAATGGCGCGGCGCAGGGTGTGGCGGTTCACTTCGTAGCGGTCGGCAAGCTGCTGCTCGGCGGGCAGGTAGTCACCGCAGCGGTAATGCGTGCGCAGCTCCACTTCGAGCCTGGCCGCAATCTCTTGCCAGCGGGTAGGGTAACTGGTCGGATGTCTGGATAAGTGCATACCAATCAAAGCCTCGCTAATCAGATGAAGTGCTTACGCAAGCGTTGAGAGAGGAAATCCAGCAGGCTGACGGTGACGATGATAAGCACCATCAGGGCGCAGGTTTGCTGGAACTGGAAACCGCGAATCGCTTCCCACAGGGTGACGCCAATCCCGCCTGCGCCCACCATACCGACCACGGTGGCGGAGCGAACGTTGGACTCGAAGCGGTACAGCGAGTAGGAGATCAGCAGCGGCATCACCTGCGGCAGGACGCCGTAGAGGATCTCTTCGATTTTGTTGGCGCCGGTTGCGCGAATACCTTCCACCGGGCCGGGCTCGATGGCTTCGACCGCTTCCGAGAGCAGCTTGGAGAGCACGCCGGTGGTGTGGATGAACAGTGCCATCACGCCGGCGAACGGACCCAGGCCAACGGCGACCACGAACAGCATCGCAAAGACCATTTCGTTGATGGCGCGACAGGCGTCCATCAGGCGACGCATCGGCTGGTAAACCCACCACGGTACGATGTTCTCGGCGCTCATCAGACCGAACGGAATGGAGAGAACGACGGCGAGGGCGGTGCCCCAGACGGCGATTTGCAGGGTGATGGCCATTTCGCTGAGGTAGTCCTGCCACTGGCTGAAGTCCGGCGGGAAGAAGTCGGCGGCGAAGGTCGCCATGTTGCCGGAATCTTTGAAGAGCAGCAGCGGATCCATCTCCGCGCCCTTCCAGGAGATAACGAGTACCGCCAGCAGGATGGCCCAGCTTATGAGCGAGAACCAGCTGCGCTTCGGCGGCGGGAGGGTGATGGTTTGCATGTTGGCTCCTTAATCTGTTCTCCCTCTCCCCCAAGGGAGAGGGGACTTGTGTTACTGCACCGCTTTATTCACGCTCGTCATCGCACCCAGCGCGGCGGTCAGGCGGTCGAGGTCTTCCAGCTGGGCCTGGATTTCAGAGACTTTGCTGGTCTTCTCCTCTTCCTTCAGCCCTTTGTTGTCCTTCACGGCCTGCATCTGCTTAAACAGCGCCAGCTGGCGAATCGGGACCAGCTGCAGATCGCTGGACGCGCGGAACGGTGCCCAGCCCAGACGTTCCAGAACCGCTTTCTCTTCCGGCGTTTTGCCGTAGTTCATAAAGAAGTCGTAGACCTTGTCCTTGGTGCTTTCAGACAGGTTCTTGCGCCACACAATCGGGTCGCCGGGGATCAGCGGGGATTTCCAGATAACCTTGATCTCTTTCAGCTTGTCCGGTGCGGAGGTCTTCAGCTTGTCGAGGTTCTCGGTGTTGTTGGTGGCAACATCCACCTGCTTGTTGGCGACGGCCAGGGCGTTGGTTTCATGGCTGGCGTTCACCGTGCGCTTGAAGTCGCTAGCGGAGGCGTTGTTTTTGGCGAAGACGTAGTAGCCAGGGACCAGGTAACCCGAGGTGGAGTTCGGGTCGCCGTTGCCGAAGGTCAGCTCTTTGCGTTTGGCGATCATGTCGTTGAGGTTGTTGATCGAGCTGTCTTTGTTGACGATCAGCACGCTCCAGTATCCTGGAGAACCATCTGCCGCAACGGTCTGGGCAAAGACCTGACCGTTGGCGCGGTCCACCGCTTCCATGGCGGAAAGGTTGCCGTACCAGGCGATGTCCACTTTGTTAAAGCGCATCCCCTGGATGATGCCCGCGTAGTCCGGGGCGAAGAAGGCGTTCACTTTGATCCCCAGTTTGGTTTCCATATCTTTCAGGAACGGTTCCCACTGCGGCTTCAGGTTTTGCTGTGATTCCGTTGAAATGATGCCAAAGTTCAACGCTTTTTCCTGCTCTTCGGCGTACGCCGGGCTTAACAGGGTGCTGATGCTGAACATGCTGGTGAAGGCCAGCGCGGCAACGGCTTTGTAGTTCATTTCCATTCCTCGTTATCGGGGCGTTAAGCAGCCTGCGCGCGTTCTTCGACGCGGTTTACGCTGCGGTAGAGATGGTCAAAACGTTCGTTATCAAACTGATGGCTGGCGCCATCGAAGAACACGTGGCCCTGACGCAGGGCGACGATGCGCTCGCAGTAGCGCAGGGCGTAATCCACCTGATGCAGCGTCACCACTACGGTGATGTCGTCGTTCTGGTTGATGTCGCGCAGGGTTTCCATCACGATGCGGGCCGACTCCGGATCCAACGAGGCGATGGGCTCATCGGCGAGAATGATTTTGGCTTTCTGCATCAGGGCGCGGGCGATAGCGACGCGCTGCTGCTGCCCGCCGGACAGCGTGGACACGCGCTGGTGGGCGAAGTGCGCCATGCCGACGCGGGTCAGCGCCTGTAAGGCTTCCTGCTTCTGTGATGGGGAGAACCAGCGCAGGCAGGTGCGCCAGAACGGGGTGCTGCCGAGCGCGCCAATCAGCACGTTCTCCAGCACCGTCAGGCGGTTCACCAGGTTGAACTGCTGAAAGATGTAGCCCGTCCGGGCGCGGCTTTTGCGAATATCGCTCGCCAGACGGCCCGCATGCTGCACGGTGTTACCCAGCAGCTCGACGCGGCTTTCCGGCGTTTTATCGCAGGTAATAAGGCCGCTTAAGTGACGCAGAAGGGTGGATTTTCCTGAACCGGACGGCCCCAGCAGCGCCACCATTTCGCCCTGCTGGACGATCAGATCAACGGCATGCAGCGCCTTGTTGTGATTGAAGGTCTTGCTCAGTTTCTCGACGCGGATAACAGTGTGCATGTGCTGGGCCTCACGATAAATGTGGCCTCATGCTGGCGCATCAATATGACATTTGGGTTAAGTGCAGGTTGCGGGAGTTTGAAGAGTTGAGGGGAGTTTGATGACAGGCGGAGGCAGACCGCCCACCGCCCGAAAATTAGTGCTGCTGCTTAACGACGTTAATCATCCACGGCACGCCGTACTTGTCGGTGACCTTACCGAAGCCGTGCGCCCAGAAGGTTTCCTGCCAGGCCATGTCGATATTCCCGCCATCGGCAAGGTTGTCGAACCAGCGCTTGCCTTCTGACACATCCTGCGTGTCGAGCACCAGCGTGAAGCCCGCGTACTGTGCGCTGCTGCCCGGCGGCAGCCCGTCGCTCATCATGATATCGCTGCCCGCAATGCGAACGTTGGAGTGAGCGATAGCCGAATCCGGAAACTGCATGCCGGACGGACAGCCTTCTTCGCTGTTATCGCTTTTTGGCATTTCGCCGAAGGTGATTTTATAGAGGAGTTCTGCGCCGACGGCCTGCTGATAGAAGGCGGTAGCCTCTGCACAGTTGCCGGCAAAAGAGATGTAGGGACTTAACGGCATAATCTTTACCTCACGTAAGAAAAGCCCGTTAAGTGTAGTTCCCGAAAGCCCGGTAAGCGAAGCGCTACCAGGCGGGTAAATCAGTTCTTTTTCACGAACTCGGATTTCAGTTTCATCGGACCGAAGCCGTCAATTTTGCAATCGATATTATGATCGCCTTCCACCAGACGGATATTTTTCACTTTGGTGCCGATCTTCAGCATGGAAGAGCTGCCTTTCACCTTAAGATCTTTCACCACGGTGACGCTGTCGCCATCCGCCAGCAGATTACCGTTGGCATCTTTGACGACCAGCGCATCAGCGTCCTGCGCTGGCTCGGCATCATTCCATTCGTGTGCACATTCCGGGCAGATGAACATGCCATTATCTTCGTATGTGTATTCAGAATTGCATTTTGGGCAGTGTGGGAGTTGCATGTCGGTATCCTCAAAAGTGTTAACGCGCTGGAAAGTGCCAGCTAAATGACGGCAGAGTGCCGAAAAAGGCGGCAAGTATAACGCAAATCCACACTTTTGTCGGTGCTATTGTGAATTTAAAAAACGCAGAAAATGTGTTGCGAGTGACACTTACTGTCAGTCAGCTAAGCGATGCTAACGTCATTAACACGGTGGAAAGAGAAGTCGCTAAATATATCGAATATTTTATTGCGGCAAATTGCTACGCACCTTCATTTCGGATAAGGTGAAGCAACGCATTGTTATTTATCTTCGAACTTTACTGCCATGCATTTCTTATGTTGGCGGCCTATCCCTCTCTTTTTAGGTGGGTAAATAATGATGATATATCCTGAAGCTTCTTAAAATGGGCCAGGCTTTTTATCTTTTGGCTTTCAGGCCTTGAGGAGAGCTTTACACGCCATGCAGGGATAGCCATTTATTTCTGATTATCTTCAATTAGTTATATTTTGGTGAACATGTTTTCCACACGTGATCATATAAGCCTGAACATCATAATTAATACAAGTGGCTTAATAAAAGTAATAAATTTGCGTTAAGGAAAGGCTTTTATCATGCACACACAGACCATTTTTGAATTAAGTCAGGAAGCTGAGCGTTTGTTACAGCTTGCCCTGCAAAATCTCGATACCCTGAAATCAATGCCGACAGCGAAGCTGGAGAGCACGACGGCTGCTATTACAGGTGAAAAGAACAACGTGCTGCCTTTGCATTTTAGTGCGCGAGGCGTCGAAGCGCAGCAGGCAACGCTGAATAATGAATTACGCAAAATAACACGTCTGGAAATGGTTCTGGCTATCGTTGGCACGATGAAAGCGGGGAAATCGACCACCATTAATGCCATTGTGGGTACCGAAGTGTTGCCGAACCGCAACCGCCCAATGACGGCGCTGCCTACGCTGATCCGTCATACGCCAGGTCAGAAAGAGCCGGTGCTCCACTTCTCACATGTCTCTCCTATTGATGATTTGATTCACCTGCTGCAGAAAAAGCTTGGCGATTACGATCGCGGCAAGCTGGCTCTGCAACTGGAAATTGATAAGGACATGAATACGCTGCTGGAGCGTATTGAGAAAGGCGAGGCCTTTGAAAAGCATCATCTCGGGGCGCAGCCAATATTTCATTGCCTGAAAAGTCTCAATGACCTGGTGAGGCTCTCCCAGGCGCTGGGCGTGGCGTTTCCGTTCTCTGAATACGCGGCCATCGAACATATTCCGGTGATTGAAGTGGAGTTCGTGCATCTTGCGGGTCTGGATGCGCACCTCGGGCAGCTGACGCTGCTCGATACTCCCGGCCCCAATGAGGCCGGACAACCGCATCTGCAAAAAATGCTTAGCGAACAGCTAGCTCGCGCGTCGGCGGTGCTGGCGGTGATGGATTATACCCAGCTTAAATCTATTTCTGATGAAGAGGTCCGTCAGGCTATTTCGGTTGCGGGGAAATCAGTGCCTCTGTATGCGCTGGTAAATAAATTCGACCAGAAGGATCGCAATAGCGACGATGAAGAGCAGGTCAGGGCGATGATCTCCGGTACCTTAATGAAAGGCACTATTTCGCCTGGCCAGATCTACCCTGTTTCCTCTATGTGGGCGTATCTGGCAAACCGCGCCCGCAACGAGATGAATGCCCGCGGACGCCTGCCGGATCATCAGGAGCAGCCCTGGGTGCAGGATTTTGCCGAAGCCGCACTCGGACGCCGCTGGCGTTCGGCGGACCTGGACGATATAAACCATATCCGTCACGCAGCCGATTTGCTCTGGGAAGATTCGCTGTTTGAACAGCCGATACGCAAACTGATTTACGCCGCCTATGCCAATGCCTCGCTATTCGCGCTGCGCTCGGCCTCGCATAAGCTGCTCAACTACGCGCAAAATGCCCGGGAGTATCTCGACTTCCGCTATCAGGGGCTGACGGTGGCCTTTGAGGGGCTGGAACTGAACATCGCGCGTCTTGAAGAGGATATGGCGCTGCTGCAGACGCGCCAGAGCGCGGTGAGCGATGAGGTGAAACATGAAGTTGACCAGGCGCTGAACGCGACCGCGGACTTTATGGAGGCCGAAAAATCGGCGCTTCACCAGGCAGTGGGCCATGTTTTCAGCCCTCAAAATATTCTTGATTTGGCAGGCGTTGAGCGGCTGAATCGCCGCAGTGATAAACTGCAAGAGCGGGAACCGCTGGTTCTGGATGATGAAGGTCAGGCGCAGATCGTCCTGAGTAAAATTCGCTCCTCCTGTGAACTCATCATGCTGGATGCGCAGGCAAAAATTGCCCGGGAGCTGGCGTTACGCTTCGATCAGCTGGAATCTACGCTGGCGCGCTCGCTGAATGACGCTATCCGCCCCATTGAAACGCGTATAAAAGAGCATCTGAGCCATGCCGGCTTCCGGGCGCGGATCAGCTTCCCGGCTTTTCTGGCAAACCAGCTTGACTTCAATACGCGGGCACTGTTTAACGATGCCATTGCACAGGATAACCGCCCGGCAGGTCAACTTTCCGCCGGGAGCAGTATGCGTGAAACCGTTTCGCGTTGGCTCAATAATCCGGGCTGGGGCTGGGATGAGTATGTGGTCACGCGCACGCACTATGTTATCGACATTGCGCAACTGCATGACAAATTTAAGCAACATATTGATCAGTTTTGTGAACAAATACGTAAAGCTTTGTCCGCGCAGGTCGATGTCTCTGTTACGGCCGGAATGGCGACGTTCTTTGCAGAATTTTCGTTATGCCTGACCGGGTTACAGGAAAGCTTGCGTGATAGCCTCGCAGTGCGTCAACAAAATGAGCATTCAACCCGAGCGCTCAGCCAGCTGTTGAAGCAAAGCATTTCGACTGCGACGTGGATTCAGGAAGATACCCGACTGTTACGCGATGACATTCAAACTCTATTCGCAGCAGAGCAACCATGACAACACAGCTACTGGACGGTCCCGGGCGGACGCTGGAGTGTATTCATCCCAGGTTTATGGTCGATCTTGTGCAGGGCGTGGACGCGGCGCGCCATCCCCATCTGGGGCCGCAGCAGCTGCAGTTTCGTGAACGTTTGACTCAGGAGATCATGACGCATACCCGGCTACGGCCCTGGGCGATGGCGGGAATGCTTAACGAGAACGCGGCCCTGCGCCTGGGGCTGGCGGAAAAACTCGCCGGCATGTTGGATCCAGGCCATCTTGCGCTGACGCTGATGGCCGATAAACTGACTGCACTGTGCCAGCAGGCTCACCTGCGCGCTCAGCCATCTCCCGGCCTGCTTGAACAGTATGCGGAGCTCTCCTCTCATTTTACCCAACGTGCCGCCTATAAAGAAAAGGCGCTGACCCAGCGTGGACTGACGGTACAGGCGGGCGAGCACAGTGAACAAATTTTCACCCGCTGGCGAGCCGGTCACTATGATGGCTGGTCTTTAGCCGGGCGCTGCTTCATTGTTCTGGAAGAGCTGCGCTGGGGAGCATTTGGCGATGCCTGCCGTTTGGCGAACAACGATGTGTCGGCAATGCTCAAGGATAATTTACGCAGCATGGCCGCCAACTACCTCGCGCAGGGCATCAATGCGTCTCCCACAACGCGCCATTTCTATCATCAATGGCTGACCACACCCGCTTCGGCGGGTTTAATCGATCACAAAGACATGCTGGGCTGGCTGGGAGACTGGTGTCAGGCGGATATACACCCGGTGAGTTGGTCAGTGACGCAAAACTGGCAGACCGTCGCGCTGGGTATGCCGAGGCTGTGTTCGGCAAAACGGCTGGTGGATGCAATGGTGGAAGAGATTTTTGGTTGAACCCCTCATCCTGACCCTCTCCCCATAGGGGAGAGAGGATGGCTGGCGCGGTGTGTTAGTGATTCATTTCTATCGGTTTCGGTTCAGTCTGGATCTCTTGCACATTTCCGTAGCGTTTCGCGTATAGCGCCGTGATGATGGGCACCAGGATTGCGGTGACAATCACGCTGGCGGCAACCAGTGCCGTCGCGGACGCGGCCACCGGTTCGAAGGCCGGGTTAATCTGGGCGATAATCACCGGGTTTGCAACGGCAGCGCCTGCGGCTGAAGAGGCGGCGACGCCCGCCGTGCCGTTTCCTCCCCCGATTACGCGGTCAGCAATGATCAGCGGAATACCGGTGATGATGATAACCGCGACACCCAGCACAATCCCCAGCAGTCCCGTATCAAGAATCACGTTCAGGTTGATGGTGTTACCCAGTG
Organism: Enterobacter sp. 725m/11; assembly: GCF_011683705.1. Lineage (NCBI taxonomy): Bacteria > Pseudomonadati > Pseudomonadota > Gammaproteobacteria > Enterobacterales > Enterobacteriaceae > Enterobacter > Enterobacter sp. 725m/11. The sequence continues at coordinate 104,134 of NZ_JAAQOK010000010.1, forward strand.
CAAAGCCAAAGAATGGGATCAGCACCGGCGTGGCTTTGCTGAAGAAATCACGCAGATCGTGATCCAGATTGCCCAGCGCGAAGCCGATCAGGAATGGCAGGATCGCGCCGACAAAATGATGGGGCTCAAAAGAAGCCAGGCCAGCGGACCCCAGGATCAGCATCGTCATGAGCGGGCCGGACTCCAGAGACATCAAAACAAACGCGCCGGACTCCTCTTTCGTTCCGTACTGGTTCATCAGGCTGGCATACAGCCCGCCGTTGGTCATGTCCATCGCCGAGACAATCGCCAGGACGGATAACCCGGCGAAGAAACCGGTCTGAATTCCATTTTCAGGAATGAACATCGCGCATATCATTGCGACCACCCAGGCAACCGCTATTTTGGTTATCACCAGCGTTCCGGATTTGCGTAATACGGTACCGGTTGCCCGCAAATTAATGGATGCGCCGATACAAAAGAACCAGACCGCCAGGATGGGAACGGTACCCGTAATCATCCCCTTTGTGAAACCACCAAAATAAGCCCCGGTTTCAGGTGCTAATGTATTCAGAATAGCACCGAGTACCAGCGGCACCAGCATCATACCACCCGGTATGCGTTCTATCGTGGCTTTAATCTTCATCTCTAACCCTCACAATTTCGCCTCTCATGGTGAGCGGCAGGTGCGAATAAAAAAATTAATAAATTCAATTTGATGAAGGGTGCTCTTGATGATTGGTTTGTGATAACCCTGCACCGAAATTCAGTTAGCGCTCTCGTTTCCTCTCGTCAGAAAACATGCGTCGCTATGTTTCAGGAATTATCATGCGATCGATGGAATATTGATTCAATGAAAATAAAACGGTGTTTTAGTTATCTTCATCACATATTGAATGTAAACTTTACGGCGCGTTGTGAGAGCTGAAAATTTATGTAAATCTCTTGTAAAAAATATGGCTTTTTATTCTGTTGGGAAAAGAAAAAGGATGAGGGCGAAAATGAGGGCTCTGGAAGGTTGAGAAAGTACTTATTTGCGGTAGTTGACAAAAACTGTCTTCACCTGACGCAGTATAAATATATGTGTGAAGTTGATCACAAATATAAACGCTGGTAGGGTAAAAAGGTCATTAACTGCCCAGACAGGCGTCAACAGGTTCGGTTGTATCGACGGAAAACGTCAATGTAAGTAAACCTGCTACGCTTGAAGATGGAGGTTCGCATGGAGCGGATCTCGGGTTCACAGAGTGCGAGTTGGCTGTGGAACGGACAGGGCTAAGTCTACGAGGAAAGCTATGCTAAGAAGGAAAAAGGTTAAACCCATTACGCTTCGCGACGTCACCATTATTGATGACGCTAAACTGCGTAAAGCGATCACCGCCGCCTCGCTCGGTAATGCGATGGAATGGTTCGATTTCGGTGTCTACGGCTTTGTTGCCTATGCATTAGGTAAAGTGTTCTTCCCCGGTGCTGACCCAAGCCTGCAGATGATTGCCGCGCTGGGTACATTCTCCGTTCCTTTCCTGATCCGCCCGCTGGGTGGTCTGTTCTTCGGTATGCTCGGTGACAAATACGGTCGCCAGAAAATACTCGCTATCACCATTGTCATTATGTCGATCAGTACGTTCTGTATCGGCCTAATACCGTCCTATGCCACGATCGGCATCTGGGCACCTATTCTGCTGTTGCTCTGTAAGATGGCGCAGGGCTTCTCCGTCGGGGGAGAGTATACCGGGGCGTCGATCTTCGTCGCGGAGTATTCCCCTGACCGTAAGCGCGGCTTTATGGGCAGCTGGCTGGACTTCGGTTCGATTGCCGGGTTCGTGATGGGCGCAGGCGTCGTGGTTCTGATTTCAACCGTGGTCGGTGAGGAGAACTTCCTCGACTGGGGCTGGCGTATCCCGTTCTTTATCGCGCTCCCGCTGGGTATTATCGGTCTTTACCTGCGACATGCGCTGGAAGAGACACCTGCGTTCCAGCAGCACGTTGAGAAACTGGAGCAGGGCGACCGCGAAGGGCTGCAGGACGGCCCGAAAGTGTCCTTTAAAGAGATCGCGACAAAGCACTGGCGCAGCCTGCTGACCTGTATTGGTCTGGTGATTTCCACCAACGTCACTTACTACATGCTGCTGACCTACATGCCGAGCTATCTGTCGCATAACCTGCACTACTCGGAAGATCACGGCGTGCTGATTATTATCGCCATCATGGTGGGTATGCTGTTTGTACAGCCGATTATGGGTCTGCTGAGCGACCGTTTTGGCCGTCGACCGTTTATCATTCTGGGTAGCGTAGCGCTGTTCGCGCTGGCGATCCCGGCGTTTATTCTGATCAACAGTAACGTGCTGGGTCTGATTTTCGCGGGTCTGCTGATGCTGGCGGTGATCCTGAACTGCTTTATCGGGGTGATGGCATCCACATTACCTGCGATGTTCCCGACGCACATTCGTTATAGTGCGCTGGCGGCGGCGTTCAACATCTCCGTTCTGATTGCCGGCCTGACGCCTACGCTTGCCGCCTCTCTGGTGGAAAGCACGCAGAACCTGATGATGCCAGCCTACTACCTGATGGTTATTGCGGTAGTCGGCCTGGCGACCGGCCTGACCATGAAGGAGACGGCGAACCGTCCTCTGAAAGGGGCGACGCCTGCGGCATCTGATATTCAGGAAGCGAAAGAAATCCTGCGCGAGCACTACGATAACGTTGAGCAGAAAATTGAGGATATCGACGCAGAGATTGAAGAGCTGCAGAAGAAACGCTCCCGTCTTGTTGATCAACATCCACGCATTAACGAGTAATAAAGAAACCCGCCAACGGCGGGTTTTCTTTTATTAGCATCCGGCGGCGATGTAGTCGCCGTTGGCGCTAATGGGGATGACGGTCAGGAACAGGACGGTCGCGAACAGGATCAGGATGATACCTCCGGCAATTTTAACTGCCGGCACCAGCCATCTGAACGCGCTATCTCCCCCGAACCATGCCACCGTGCGTTCACGGGCATAACGAACTGCCAGTGATAGCCCCATAATAGAGAGTGCCGTACCTAAAGACATGGTCATAACGGCCGCCATTCCCCAGGTGACAATGCCCAGCGCGTTCGAAAACATCAGAATCATGATCGCACCGCTGCACGGACGTGCACCAATCGCCAGAATGACGCCCAGACGCGTTTTCCAGTCACCTTGTGTCAGATCTGCGCCCACGCCGTGATGACCACAGCCACAGTGTTCATCGTGCTGATGAAGGGGAGTGATGGCTGAGATCCTTATTCTTTGAGGCCGCAGGCTTTTCAGCGCCTGGTAAATGATGAAAGCACCAAACGCGCCAATCAGCACGGCGCTTATCTTCTCGACATACCAGCGGCTGGTGCTGATATCCCCTGACGCGAGGTTAAATCCTACTGCCAGAATAAAGACAAACAGAATGGCGCTGACGCCCTGCATCAGGCTGCCAAGAAAGGGAACGGTGCGTGCGGCCAGTTCGCTCTCCTTATTTGTGCTCAGGTAGGTTGTCACGATGAACTTCCCGTGCCCCGGCCCGATGGCGTGAAGGACGCCATAAAAGAAAGCGCCTGTTAAGAGCCATAATCCACCGCTGTACTGATTGTTATTAAGCTGCAGGAGATACATCACCAGATAACGGTGCAGCGTAATCTGCGTGGCAAGGCACCACTGGATAAAGGCGTTCCAGTGCGTATGCAGCGTAAAAGCGGCGAAGAGGATGGTCAGCAGCATCAATCCGGCCGTAGGGAGGCGCCAGTCGCGAGGCAGGCGTTGTGTATTCATCAGGGGGAGCTCTGCGGAGAAGAATATTTGCCGCTAGTATAGTTGATCTTCTCTTTCAGTTCGCAGGATCGCATCAGGATCTTGTTGTAATTGTGGATAAGTCTGTGCGTAAAAGGGTATAAGGCGGGGTTTTGCTGGGGAATGCATCAGTCAGTCATTTTTTTGCAACTTTTCTGTTGCGGGCTGCGGAGAACTCCCTATAATGCGCCTCCATCGACACGGCGGATGTGAATCACTTCACAGTTAACCCGGTCGGTTGAAGAGAAAAAATCCTGAAATAACGGGTTGACTCTGAAAGAGGAAAGCGTAATATACGCCACCTCGCAACGGTGAGCGAAAGCCGCGTTGCACTGCTCTTTAACAATTTATCAGACAATCTGTGTGGGCACTCAAAGTGACATGGATTCTTAACGTCCTCGGACGA
>NZ_JAAQOK010000110.1:0-1097 GCF_011683705.1 Enterobacter sp. 725m/11
AGAACTTTAGCAACAACGCCCGCGCCAACGGTACGGCCGCCTTCACGGATTGCGAAACGCAGACCGTCGTCCATCGCGATTGGGTGGATCAGAGTCACAACCATCTTGATGTTGTCGCCTGGCATTACCATCTCTACGCCTTCTGGCAGTTCGATGGTACCGGTCACGTCAGTTGTACGGAAGTAGAACTGTGGACGGTAGCCTTTGAAGAACGGAGTATGACGGCCGCCTTCGTCTTTGGACAGAATGTACACTTCAGATTCGAACTTGGTGTGTGGCTTGATTGAGCCTGGCTTCGCCAGAACCTGACCACGTTCGATTTCTTCACGTTTGATACCACGCAGCAGAACACCAACGTTCTCACCAGCACGGCCTTCGTCCAGCAGTTTGCGGAACATTTCAACGCCAGTACAGGTAGACTTCGCAGTCTCTTTGATACCAACGATTTCAACTTCTTCACCAACTTTGATGATACCGCGCTCTACACGACCGGTAACAACGGTACCACGACCGGAGATGGAGAATACGTCTTCGATTGGCAGCAGGAATGGCTTGTCAATCGCACGCTCTGGTTCTGGGATGTAAGAATCCAGGAAGCCAGCCAGTTCGATGATTTTCGCTTCCCACTCAGCGTCGCCTTCCAGCGCTTTCAGCGCGGAACCACGAACGATTGGAGTGTCGTCGCCCGGGAAATCGTACTGAGACAGCAGTTCACGAACTTCCATCTCTACCAGTTCCAGCAGCTCTTCGTCATCAACCATGTCGCATTTGTTCAGGAACACGATGATGAAAGGAACGCCTACCTGACGACCCAGCAGGATGTGCTCACGAGTCTGAGGCATTGGGCCGTCAGTCGCAGCAACAACCAGGATCGCGCCGTCCATCTGCGCAGCACCGGTGATCATGTTTTTAACATAGTCGGCGTGGCCTGGGCAGTCTACGTGTGCGTAGTGGCGAGTCGGGGTGTCGTACTCAACGTGAGAGGTGTTGATGGTGATACCACGAGCTTTTTCTTCTGGCGCGTTATCGATCTGGTCGAATGCACGAGCAGAACCACCGTAGGTTTTAGCCAGAACGGTAGTGATTGCAGCGGTCAG
>NZ_JAAQOK010000111.1:0-1036 GCF_011683705.1 Enterobacter sp. 725m/11
GTCGGCAGCGTCAGATGTGTATAAGAGACAGCATTACACCCCTCACCGCGCAGGCAGGATTTTGCGAATACCCGGTTACGCTCCCTTTCCTCCGCCCTGCGTTTTTCTTCGGCTTCCTTTTCTGCTGCCAGCTTTGCGGCGTGTTCCTCTCTGGCAATCTCAACCGGGTCACGTCCCCGTCCCAGCCACTGACCTGCCGGAGCAATCACCCGGTTCGAACCCGGAGGGCAATCACAGTGTACCTCTGAACCGTGAACGGCGGCGGGTACCCCGTGAAATGTCACGCGATCCTCACCCGATACAATCACGCCCTGTTTCCCGCATTTGGGACAGGGTGTGGTTTTATCACCCACCCGGAGAATTCTGCGTCCGAATTCGGTGCTGTCCGTAATGGACGCAATACACCTGGCACCGGTGGTGGTTTTATCATTCTCAAGCGCCTGCCCACGCCCGTAATTATCGGTGCGATAACCCATGCGTTACGCTCCGGTAACTGTCAGAAAATCCGCCCCGGAAGTAATCCCTTCACGTGTGACCAGATAAGTATGGCGCTGCGGTGTACTGATAATTTCGTCACCGTTATCCAGTAGACTGTCCACCAGCGCAACGTCTGCCCCATTGCACATACTGGTTGCGCCAGCGCTGGTGGCTATGGTGGCAGTGCTGCCGTCAGGACAGGTAACGATATCCCCGGCGGTGGCTATGCTGGCGTAGCGTCCATTATCAAGCAGGAGTTTTGATTCACGCTCCACCGGCGCAACGATCCCCCCACAGCGGGTAATGTTCCCTTCCGTTGCTATTCGCCAGATAGCATTCACAGGATGCTTCCATTCCAGCGCTTTTTCCTCTGCGATTATGGCGCGTGAATCTTGATCCATTGCGGCAATTTCTTCCGCAGTAAAAGGCGACATTTCCAGTTCGGCTACTATTTCTGGTGTTAATTCATTGCTGTATTGCTGATCCATGTAAATTCCCTTTAATTCCAGTTAGTTAAAAAATCTGTCTCTTATACACATCTGACGCTGCCGACGACGGA
>NZ_JAAQOK010000112.1:0-868 GCF_011683705.1 Enterobacter sp. 725m/11
TCCGTCGTCGGCAGCGTCAGATGTGTATAAGAGACAGGTATTACATAATGCATATTCTAGAACAATATCTCCGAACAGTGTTATTGCAGGAAGATAGAATCACAGATTATGAAAGGGAACAATACCCCTATAACATTCCAGCTTTGAAAAATTTTCATTGTATGGATCTGCATCCGCGGGTAACTTTTCTCATGGGAGAAAATGGTAGTGGAAAATCAACTTTGGTTGAAGCTATTGCAATAGCCGCAGGATATAATGCAGAAGGAGGGTCACGTAATTTTAACTTTCATTCAAATGAAAGTCATTCTTCACTTCATCATGCAATTCGACTAGTAAGAGGAGTAAGGCGACCAAAAGATGGATTCTTTTTCAGAGCTGAAAGTTTTTATAATGTTGCAACAGAGATTGATAGTTTAGGTGTGCAAGGAGCCTATGGTGGACGTTCCCTTCACGAACAATCGCACGGGGAATCTTTTATGTCATTATTATTGAACCGCTTTGCACCGAATGGCCTGTATATTTTAGATGAACCTGAGGCAGCTTTATCACCTACCAGACAAATGGCTGCGCTCGCTCATATCCATCGCTTGGCTCAGAGCAATTCACAATTTATAATAGCAACCCATTCTCCTATACTAATGTCATATCCAGATTCGAAAATATTGCATTTTAGTGAAAACGGGATTGAATCTATTAAATTAGAGAATACAGATCATTACATTGTGACTCGTCGGTTTGTAAATAATCCTCAAGCTATCTTAAATGAGCTCTTAGACTATGATTAAAAAGCGTTTGTTGAAAAGGAACATAAACAATTGCTTAGTACCTTTTCTGTCTCTTATACACATCTGACGCTGCCGACGACGGA
>NZ_JAAQOK010000113.1:0-874 GCF_011683705.1 Enterobacter sp. 725m/11
AGATGTGTATAAGAGACAGTCATAAAAGAGTGAATAAACTTTTTCGTTCACATCTATATTTAAATCGAATTTCTCAGTTGCAGAAGCGATTTGCAGCTTATCTTTATCCGTAATGAAAAATGGCACAACAATACAGCGCTGAGCATTTTCATCCATTTTGAAAGCATTATCTTTTTTGATATTGACGTTTGCTCCAAACGCGTCCTCTGGTAATGGATCGAATATAACATAATCCTTGTGTAGAACAGCACCTTGAGAAACATTGCCTTTTCCCCACTGACTCAGTTTTTCGTCATAATCTCGGGATCGTAACACTATTTGACTATGCGAAATAAGTAGATCTACTGTTTGCATGCTCTTATCACTCATTATATTACCTCGACTTTTATTCTTGTTCCATCTGGCAGTTCTGATAAAACATTACCAATACTTGAACCTGCACCACGGTTATCACTAGGATCTATATATCTTACGCTAGCGCCATCACCGCCTTCTTTAAACATTGCCATAGGCCATTCATCACGATCATAACCAGGCTTTGTTTTGATATTTTTTAGACTCGTTTTCCTGTTAGCTTTCGCAGTGCCTCGTTGAATTGTTACAACCTTTGCATGTCCTAAATCGATCGCGTCTGATATGTGACCAAACGTTGCAGGATATTCAGAACGTTTCAATTTCAAAACGTATTCGTAATTTTTTGACTTCGATTTTGTTAAAGTGCAACCAGCTAAACCCAGAGGATCTATCCAGGTAAGAGGGTTAACAGTATATTTATATAAGTTAATCCCCCCCGCCAGCCCTATCGGGTCCTGCTGCGTAAACCGTCCGCAGTCCGGGTCATAATACCGGAACAGATTGTAGTGCAGCCCTGTCT
>NZ_JAAQOK010000114.1:0-733 GCF_011683705.1 Enterobacter sp. 725m/11
AGATGTGTATAAGAGACAGATATAGAGAAGTGATGAAACGATTATATTTATTCTCTTGGGTTAGCCTATATGCTATTTTTTGGACAATTGCTACTACTTGGCTTGATCCAACTGTTCCTTATGACGCGATTGAGGCTCTCAATTGGGCACAAAATGCTCATTGGGGTTCGCCTAAGAATCCATGGTTAGTTGGTATGATATGGAGACCGACTTTATGGCTCACTGAGTTTCCTATGAGCCTATATTGGTATAGTACGCATTTTGCTGCAATTGCTATAGGCATGCTTGGTTGTTGGTATTTAGCAAAATACCTAAGTGGTAACGAAAAATTGGCATGGCTAGCATTATTAACTTTAAACCTATCTGGTATTATAAATTTCGACATAATAAGTTACAATGATAATTATTTACTTATTATGCTGTGGCCATGGATGTTTTTATTTTTTTATTTTTCAATCACTCGGCATCCGGCGTGGTGGTTATTATTCTCGCTTGTAGCTGGATTGGGAATGATGGCTAAATATTCTACATTTGCATTTGTCTTTGCCGTTTTCATCGCCACACTTGTTGTGCCAAAAATTCGTTCTTGCTATCGTTCTACTTTTTTCTACCTCGCGATAGTTCTCTGTGTATGCATTGTGATTCCTAATATTTTATGGCTTTGGGATCATAACTTTGCTGCTGTAGATTGGGTTGACTCACAGATCATGAGACCTGTCTCTTATACACATCT
>NZ_JAAQOK010000115.1:0-904 GCF_011683705.1 Enterobacter sp. 725m/11
GTGCTACAATGGCGCATACAAAGAGAAGCGACCTCGCGAGAGCAAGCGGACCTCATAAAGTGCGTCGTAGTCCGGATTGGAGTCTGCAACTCGACTCCATGAAGTCGGAATCGCTAGTAATCGTGGATCAGAATGCCACGGTGAATACGTTCCCGGGCCTTGTACACACCGCCCGTCACACCATGGGAGTGGGTTGCAAAAGAAGTAGGTAGCTTAACCTTCGGGAGGGCGCTTACCACTTTGTGATTCATGACTGGGGTGAAGTCGTAACAAGGTAACCGTAGGGGAACCTGCGGTTGGATCACCTCCTTACCTTAAAGAACCTGCCTTTGCAGTGCTCACACAGATTGTCTGATGAATGATGAACTTCTGAATGTACTTTTGAGTGCATTAAGAAGTTTTGCTCTTTAAAAATCTGGATCAAGCTGAAAATTGAAACGACACATCTTTAAGGTGTGTTCGAGTCTCTCAAATTTTCGCAATCAGAAGTGAAACATCTTCGGGTTGTGAGGTTAAGCGACTAAGCGTACACGGTGGATGCCCTGGCAGTCAGAGGCGATGAAGGACGTGCTAATCTGCGAAAAGCGACGGCGAGGTGATATGAACCTTTGACCCGTCGATGTCCGAATGGGGAAACCCAGTGTGATTCGTCACACTATCGTTAACTGAATACATAGGTTAACGAGGCGAACCGGGGGAACTGAAACATCTAAGTACCCCGAGGAAAAGAAATCAACCGAGATTCCCCCAGTAGCGGCGAGCGAACGGGGAGCAGCCCGGAGTCTGAATCAGCTTGTGTGTTAGTGGAAGCGTCTGGAAAGTCGCACGGTACAGGGTGACAGTCCCGTACACGAAAATGCACAGGTTGTGAACTCGAAGAGTAGGGCGGGACACGTGGTATCCT
>NZ_JAAQOK010000116.1:0-774 GCF_011683705.1 Enterobacter sp. 725m/11
TCCGTCGTCGGCAGCGTCAGATGTGTATAAGAGACAGAGCTAATAGAATTAGTACGTAAACACTCAGCAGTTTTTTGTAATTCTTACAAGCGATGCTTTATGAATATGTTCTTCATCCGATGAAAATGAAACTACTCCTCTAATTGATTTTCCAAAAATAAGAACACCAGTGCTTAACACTTCGTCAACTGAATCAAGGTCATATTCGTTTTGATCCGTTGTATAAGCTTTAAAGCAGTGTTCAGATAAATCTATAGAGTCCTTACTGAGCTGTGTAACTATCAATTCAAAACTTTTTATAAATAAATGTTTATCTCCTACTGTTATAGCCCATCGGGACTTTTCAGTTGCATGAATAGCAACAGAGTCTAAGTTATTGGCTTGAATAGGCAAGCTGACCATGGATAACATATTTATAAATAGGAATGCATATAATTTCATCATTTTATTTAAGCATATAGTGATAGTGGGTTATGTACTGTTCTTGTTATTTTTTATAGTACAAGATCATAGTTAAACTAAAGTTAAATAGAATTCTTCTTGCAAAAAATAATCACGAGAAATATCTGAAGGATTTGCATATTTAGATTTTCGTAATTGAGCGGTGATAGATAGATTGAATGAAGAAAAAGGACACTGCTTTAAAAGTCATGTTGAAGGGAATATTGTGTTGCTCACATGTATTTTAACAATGAGATTTTAGTGCCACGATAAAATTTACTTTGTGTGGTCTATTTCTGTCTCTTATACACATCTGACGCTGCCGACGACGGA
>NZ_JAAQOK010000117.1:0-805 GCF_011683705.1 Enterobacter sp. 725m/11
AAGGCGAAAAGAACCCCGGCGAGGGGAGTGAAAAAGAACCTGAAACCGTGTACGTACAAGCAGTGGGAGCACCTTCGTGGTGTGACTGCGTACCTTTTGTATAATGGGTCAGCGACTTATATTCTGTAGCAAGGTTAACCGTATAGGGGAGCCGCAGGGAAACCGAGTCTTAACTGGGCGTTAAGTTGCAGGGTATAGACCCGAAACCCGGTGATCTAGCCATGGGCAGGTTGAAGGTTGGGTAACACTAACTGGAGGACCGAACCGACTAATGTTGAAAAATTAGCGGATGACCTGTGGCTGGGGGTGAAAGGCCAATCAAACCGGGAGATAGCTGGTTCTCCCCGAAAGCTATTTAGGTAGCGCCTCGTGAACTCATCTTCGGGGGTAGAGCACTGTTTCGGCTAGGGGGCCATCCCGGCTTACCAACCCGATGCAAACTACGAATACCGAAGAATGTTATCACGGGAGACACACGGCGGGTGCTAACGTCCGTCGTGAAGAGGGAAACAACCCAGACCGCCAGCTAAGGTCCCAAAGTCATGGTTAAGTGGGAAACGATGTGGGAAGGCACAGACAGCCAGGATGTTGGCTTAGAAGCAGCCATCATTTAAAGAAAGCGTAATAGCTCACTGGTCGAGTCGGCCTGCGCGGAAGATGTAACGGGGCTAAACCATGCACCGAAGCTGCGGCAGCGACGCTTATGCGTTGTTGGGTAGGGGAGCGTTCTGTAAGCCGTTGAAGGTGTGCTGTGAGGCATGCTGGAGGTATCAGAAGTGCGAATGCTGACATAAGTAACGATAAA
>NZ_JAAQOK010000118.1:0-652 GCF_011683705.1 Enterobacter sp. 725m/11
AGATGTGTATAAGAGACAGGTCTAAATCTATAATATGATCGATCTTTAGTTGTGGCCATTGAGTTATTGCTTTAGTAAAGCTTGAGTTTTCACATTGTCCTTCTGCATGACCGATAATCAAAGCACCAAATTTCTGAATGTCACTAAACTCGATGTCTTTGTTGTAAATATTAGGTTGGGTATTTTCATCCCAGCGAGTTATGACTTGTGGTCGTGAAGAAGCATAAAAAGTGACCCATTCAGAAAGATAATCGCCTCCAACATACTTGAAAGGAGAATTATAATGTTTCTGCCAAATTGCTTCAACTTTTTGGCTAAAAGTTATTACACCTTGCATTTTATGACCGGAATTGCTGATGTTCAGTGTTAATACTGATATATATCCTATTAGAAAAAGTAAAGCTGTTGCAAATAAAGCTAAAAATGCTTTGCGAAAAGATTGTCCATTATAATTTCTTACGCAAGCGACAACAATAGGAGGTGCAATAATGAAAAAAGGCTGTAGCCACTCTGTTAAACGCCCTCCGTGATGAAAAAGGAACCATAGCCAAATGAAGAATTGTGGTAAGAAAGCGACGTATATAATGACGAGTATAGAAATTTCTGTGGGCCATTTTAAATAGAGTTTATAATCTGTCTCTTATACACATCT
>NZ_JAAQOK010000119.1:0-690 GCF_011683705.1 Enterobacter sp. 725m/11
ATCTAATCCTGTTTGCTCCCCACGCTTTCGCACCTGAGCGTCAGTCTTTGTCCAGGGGGCCGCCTTCGCCACCGGTATTCCTCCAGATCTCTACGCATTTCACCGCTACACCTGGAATTCTACCCCCCTCTACAAGACTCTAGCCTGCCAGTTTCGAATGCAGTTCCCAGGTTGAGCCCGGGGATTTCACATCCGACTTGACAGACCGCCTGCGTGCGCTTTACGCCCAGTAATTCCGATTAACGCTTGCACCCTCCGTATTACCGCGGCTGCTGGCACGGAGTTAGCCGGTGCTTCTTCTGCGGGTAACGTCAATTGCTGAGGTTATTAACCTCAACACCTTCCTCCCCGCTGAAAGTACTTTACAACCCGAAGGCCTTCTTCATACACGCGGCATGGCTGCATCAGGCTTGCGCCCATTGTGCAATATTCCCCACTGCTGCCTCCCGTAGGAGTCTGGACCGTGTCTCAGTTCCAGTGTGGCTGGTCATCCTCTCAGACCAGCTAGGGATCGTCGCCTAGGTGAGCCGTTACCCCACCTACTAGCTAATCCCATCTGGGCACATCTGATGGCAAGAGGCCCGAAGGTCCCCCTCTTTGGTCTTGCGACGTTATGCGGTATTAGCTACCGTTTCCAGTAGTTATCCCCCTCCATCAGGCAGTTTCCCAGACATTACTCACCCGTCCGCC